>DATGTQ010000224.1 GCA_035301805.1 Tissierellales bacterium | reverse complement strand
GTAATATCATCTATACTTTCTATTTTCATAATTTATCTTGTCCCCCCTACATATGTCTTTGGTGGGTTAAATAATGAACTAGTTTTTTATATTCATTTCTAAATTTCGTTGGTACAACTATCTTATTTATCTTCCACGGTTATAGTAGCATTTTCTAAATGCTCAGGGTTTACAGCAGAACCTATAGCCATTATAGACCAAACGAGATAAAGTATAAAATACATTATATAATCTCTTACATCTGGACTTTTTGCAATAATAAGATTAAGAGAATACAAGATACCTTCGAAGCAAACTATTATTAATATAATAAATCCAATTAGAATCTTTTTCCAAACTTTTTTGTTTTCTTCAAATGGCAATTTAAACCTAATTCTTTTTTTATTATATTCTTCATTTAATAAACTAAATAATTTTCTTTTTTTAAAGCATCTTGATATCGTGAAGTATCCTATAAATATAGTTGGTATCATATATAAATATATTATATTAAAGTTTTTTGGCAAACTAAAGTTACTAACAATTTTATGGACAAGTTTTGCAAAAAAACTACTTAAAACCATGATGGTAAAAATAATTCCCCAACCTATATCTAATTTTTTTACAGAATGTACCTCCTCTAATTCTTCTAAAATTGCATCATTAATTTCATAACCATTTATGGGCAATAAATACCAATTTAATATAGGTAGAAAAAGGGAAATGAGGTAAGTGCTCCCATCTAGTATATAAGTTTTATTTCTATATCTAAACACTTTATATCTCCAGTTTCCTTTTATATGAGTTAGCGTAATATCATCTTCATTTTCTATTTTCATCATTTAACTTGCCTCCCTAATAGCCATAGTCTAATTCAATAGCTGGATACTCTATAGGATTAATACCATCATAATGATAGTTGCTTTCGCCTACTTTTGAACTGCCTTAAGTTAAACCGTAGTACAATGATTCTCCAACCTTTGCTCCAATATATGAACAACCAGCAATTACTCCAACAGTCAATAATATAGCACCAATTCCTGTTATACCAAAGAGAAAGGCTGCACCAGTTGCAGCTACTCCACCAATCTTAGTCCCAACAGCACTACCACCTGTAGTTAACCCATTCTTTAAAATTGCCTGCCCAACACCATATCCATCTTTTACATCTTTATATGTGCTTGTTATAAAATTTGCAACTGTAAGCCCTGTTCCTATCTTCCCCAAGGTTTCAAATTTTCCTGCTATTGAGTATGCATTCTTATTCAAAAAGTTTGCAACTGAATCAACCATGGACGAACCACCAGGCTCAATTTTACCCAGCCTAGGAGACATTTCACGTATAGTATTACCTATTGTCTCAAAAGTCTTAGATTCTGCCCTGTTTCTATTACTCCACCTACTACAAGCCCCTGCACCATCCTTAGCTTTTTCACCAGGTTCTTTATCTACATTAACATTAGTATAATATCTTTTAACATAACCTGCAGTTGCTTTGTTTATAAATATACCTTATGTAATCTATCAATAATTTCTTATGTATATTTAATTTCTAAACTATCTAATCATATCCTTCATTCCTTAGGTAAAATCTTAAAATAATGGATTGTAGTTTTTCTTATCCTACAATCCATTCTCTCTTTTAATCTTACTTTTCAGGTTCCGTTGGAACTACTCCTTTTTTATATTCATCTTTATTTTCTTCCATCCATTCGTTATATAGTTCTTGAAACCTATCTTCTGCTTCATCATGGTATCCATTGAATACTACTTTATCTATATTTTCTTCATTAAAGTGTAAAATTCTTTCCATATCTAAACCTACAGGATATATGCATCCTGAATAATCAAATATTAATCCTTCACCACCCTCTTCAACAATTGGACCTCTACTTAGAATCATTACTTTTTCTACACCATCTTTTAAATATACTATACTACCTAATTCTAACATCAATCTTCCCCCCTATTTGTCTTTTATAACTACTGTCATATCTTTAAAGTACTTTTTTCCTATATCTCCGTGCATACTTCCAAAAGCCCAACAGAGTATAACTACAAAATACCAAAAATAATCTAGAGGTTCTGAGTTTTCTCCCATAATTCTTCTACCTAAAAATACTACAAAGCTAAATACAAGTAACCATACTAATACGCTATGTGTATAAATAACCCATTCATCAGTTTCTCTTTTTCTTTCTGGTGGATTACAAAATCTTATTCTTTTTTTATTATTTTGCTTACCAATTAACTCAATCAATTGTTTCTTTTTAGAGTATCTTGATATTAAGTAAAATAAAGTTAAGATAACTGGCAATAAGTAGATAAATATAAAGTTAAATTTATCACTTGGAGTAATCTTTTTAAAACTTGATTTTATCAAAATACCCAATAATGAGCTTAATGAAGATATAAGGAGTATTTTTGAAAAGTTAATATCTGCCTCATCTTTAAGTTTCTCTTTTATTCTTTTTACAGTTGTATTATCTATCTCATATCCATTCATAGGGAACAAAGGATTTACTGTAAATAGTATTAATGAATACCAATAAGTACTTGCGTCTAATAAATAAATTTTATTTTCATACCTGAGTATCCTATATCTCCAATTATTTTTTATATGCGTTATTATCATATCATTGTTATTTTCTTCTTTATACATAATACCTCCTAAAAATTTATTTGTAATATTAAATAAACAACATAATTAAATATCTAAACTTTAATATCTAATCATTTTATATGAAATTAAACCCTATCTTTAAATACTATATATTATTGGTTATTTTTTATATATCTTATAATAACCTCTATTTATTCTTTTGTTTATATAAACCAATTTTGTTAATACTTTTAATATCCATAGTTATAATCATACTTTTCAGGGTAAGGTATAGAATGGAAACCATCATACCAATATTTTTTTGATTCCTCATTCTGCTCAACCTCGTTGCCCGCACCCAACACAGAATAATATACAGCTTCGCCAATCTTAGAACCTATATATGAACCAGCAGCAATCAGACCTACAGTCATTACAACTGGCAAACCTGAAGTTGCAAGTAAAGCTCCTACTCCAGCACTAAGTGCAATACTACCACCTGTAGTTAATCCATTCTTTAAAATCGCCTGCCCAACACCATATCCATCTTTCACATCTTTATATGTGCTTGTTATAAAATTTGCAACTGTAAGTCCCGTACCTATTTTTCCTAAGGTTTCAAATTTTCCTGCCATTGAGTCTGCATTTTTAGTGAAAAAATTTGATACTTTTGCATATTTTTGATCAACCATTATAAATTGCCCAGGTCCTTCTGGCCCAAGCGTACCGTATTTAACAGACACCTCACGCATAGTATTACCTATTGTCTCAAAAGTCTTATATTCTGCCCCTGTTTCTATTATTCCATCTACTACAGCCCCTGCTCCATCCTTAACTTTCTCACCAGATTTTTTATCTACCTTAACATCAGGAAAATATCCTTTAGTATAACCTACCATTGCATCAAAATTATTTTCCAACGTACCTGGATCTTTTGCCCTTAAAAAATCCAATAAAACATTTATACTTTCCTCAACATTTTTAAATTCATCATCTAACTGTTCGCATTCCTCAACATCTCTTATTATTTCTTGTAGTTCCTCTAACATCCTATTATGAGCTGATATTATATTATGGGAATTAGGAATGTTCACTGATGCTATGCTATCTATGCCTATAATAATTCGGTTGACATTATTGGAAACTTCTTGAATTAATCTTCGACTATTTCTTATTTCTCTATCAATTTTATCAAAATCATCTCTACTGAATACTGCAAATCCACTATCTATATTTGAATAATTGTCTTTATATTCCTTTGCTTTTCTTTTATATGCTTCAAATACAGATAAAGCATGCTCTATAGCTACAAGGGCAAATTTCCCAGTATCTTCTTTTATTGCTTCTGCTGTTTCACCTTTAATTCCATCAAATGTTGTTAAGTTTAAATATTTTTCTTCTACATCTT
>DATGTQ010000223.1 GCA_035301805.1 Tissierellales bacterium | reverse complement strand
CATAATAGTCAAAATTAGTTAGTAAATATTCTACTCGATTATTTTCATCATTATTAACATGTTTTACATAATCAATATTCATTTTATCTTATAACCTCCTTTATTCTAAACCTAATGATTTATTTACACTTTTTCTTGAGCGTTGAGAGCTTTCAATAATCGCTTTATAAATATCATCACCCGAGTAACCTTTAGAAATCTGCTTTTCAATTATCTGTTCCCATGTCAAATTAGGATCTGATTCATATAATGACTCTGCTAAAGTTCTATCCATCATCAATTCTCTTGCCTGTGTTCTAAATTGATTTCTTAAATTAAAAGCCTGTTCAGTCTGTTTCTCAATTGATAAATTCTTATCTACCAAATCAGGAATTTTTGCTTCTTGTTCCAGATACCATTTTCTAGCTTCTACATTAGTAAGTGTTCCAAGTTTAAAATCCACATTTTCTAATAGTTCTTTTTCATCCACCAAAACTTCCTTACCACCAGACGCGGTAATACCTAATGTAGTATCTACTTCCATCGAATTTATTCCCTATAAGTAAGACCACTAATCCCTATTCCAATCCCCATAGCCACATACGGATTTAAATCATATCTATCCATAAAGGCATTAGATGCTACTGAGTCAACTGTATTAGAGATTGCACGTTTGGCCTGGATTGCCATAACCTGTTCTAAGGGAATACCTTTTTTACTATAGGGGTTCCCATGGTAGACATTATTGTACTTGCATTACCTATTTTATAATATAATTCTAGATTAGATTTAAATATACTATCCCTGATAGGGTTTACAGCTACAGATGTACCATCCCCCTTTAATCCATAAAAAAGGTTATTTCCTCCCTCTGAGTCCATATAAGGCGAAACAAGTACCTATTGCTCCAACTCCAAAGACTACTGGAGCCGCCAGTCCCCCAGATAATACAGTTAAAACTAGTCCTGCTTCTAAAAAAAAGGATACGGCATCTCCTGCAGTTTGTGTTAATCATTTTTTAACGTATATCTATTATGCTATTACATATTAAACCTTATGTTCTTGTTAAAATTAACTAACTTAACTTTAGGCTCACTAATTTGCACTACATTGTCTACGGCTCTATTCATATCTCTAATACCATTAATCCATACTACAATTTTCATGGCTGCATATGGTTTTATGGCTATTGATATATATTCATCATTAAAGCTATAGCGATATAAAAAGTATTACTTCGATTTAAATTCTTGGTATGTTTCTAAGATATTCTATATTAACGTTATAAATATATAGTATTATAAATTTATACAATAAACCCCTTAAAAATGAATTCATCTTATGTGTTTAGAAAAAACTAAAACAAAATATGTTTTAACAATTATGGATATTCCTTAAAAACAGCCATTAGATTTTTTGCATCTATTAATCGTTAAATATTATACTTTATTTGGTTATATATTTTTACTATGCATATTGAATAAATATTAATGATACTTCTAAATCTATTATATGAAATAACGTTTATTTCTTTATCATCCACTCTACTTAAAGGGATATATGATCCCGAATATGGTAAATGTATAATATCTGAAATGCTCCATATAATGTTTCCCACTTCGCTAATTGAAAGTTATGATTATCTCGAATATAATTCTCCATTAAGTGAATAGTATACATATTGTCAAATTCTAACAAATTTATCAATACGATATGAAGAACTAATTTTTCGTTAACACTAATTGTCCTTTTTTTAAATCCTACCATTAATATTCATCTCCCATTTTCCATTTTTTAAAGACACTAATAGATGGTATTTTACCTATTATACTAAATTGTTAACCATCATCCTAATTTAAATTTGTTTTGTCATAATGCCATGGCTATACAAACTTTCGTCTCAGATTATAAAAAATGCAAATAAAAAAATAATAAGGACAAAGCTAAAAATGCTTTGCCCCTAAACTAAATTTATATAACTTATAAATTTAGTATGAAATACATATCTGATTCTTAAGATATTGAATATATGTTTTCTATAACCCCCCATTATCATTACCTATGGATTTGATTTTTAGCATAAGCCTGATCATAAGCATGCAAAAATTTATCTGGTAAACGCAATCTACAATATTCATCTATAAGA
>DATGTQ010000222.1 GCA_035301805.1 Tissierellales bacterium | reverse complement strand
TTTACTTCTGAGGTTGATAAGGCTTTTGCCATGGCTTCATTTATAAATTTTCCTGATACTGTAGTTTTAGAATTTTTGTAATCTTCAACTTTTTTTGCATCTCCACCAGTAATTCCGCTTATTGAAGTAATTTTTTTATTTAAAGCTGAATTAGCAGAGTCTATCATAACTTGTAAGTTCTCATTCATTTTATTTCGAACTTCTTCTATTGAGTGTTCAGTTAAAGAACATTCTTCTTCAATAACAATTTCATATATTTTTTTATTTTGTTCATTACATAAATTAAGTAATTCTTCACCTTTATTATACAATAAAATCACCTCTCTACCGGATTTATCCCTTTTATATATAGTATTTCACTTATGTTTTTAATATTATCAATGATCTTTTCATTGACTTTATGGTCTGTTTCTACAACCATAGTGGCTATTTTTCGTTCTCTAGTAACTTTCATAGTACCTATATTTATATCGGCATTAGAAAGCATAGTACTTATTTTGCTAATGGCACCTTTCTTATCTTCGTATTTAAGAATCAGTGTTGGATATTCACCACTAAAGTTCACTTCTGTACCATCAATATTAGTAATTAGGATATTTCCTCCACCTATGGAAGAACCTATTATATAAATATTCTCTTCATTATTTTTTTGAAAGACTATTTTGACACTATTTGGATGTTCATATCCTAAATCAGTTTCTTTAAAACTAATGTCTAGACCTTTTTTTTTAGCAATTTCAAAGGAATTTTTAATTCCCTCATCAGAAGGCCCCATACCTAATACACCAGCTACTAGAGCTTTATCAGTGCCATGGCCCTTATAAGTTTTAGAAAAAGAGCCATGGAGATAGAAAGTAACTTTATTAAAATTTTCCCCAACAATTTCTCTAGAAACTTTTCCTAATCTAGCAGCACCAGCAGTATGAGAACTAGAAGGTCCTATCATAATTGGACCTAATATATCAAAAATACTATATTCTTTCATAAATATCTCTCCTTCATACCTTTATGCTTAGATATTAGCATTAATTTTAGCTAAAGGCAATAAAAAAAGGAGTGATTTTATCCTCCTAAAGTAATATCCTGTATATCATACCATTCTAAGGCTTGGAAAAGATGTTCTGGTTTAAAGTCTGGCCAATAATCATCAATAATATAAAAATCTGCATAAACCGATTGTATTGGAAGAAAACCACTTAATCTTCTCCTACCACCCCAGCGAATAATTAAATCTACTCTAGATATATCTTTAGATTTAAATTTTTCAGCCAAATCCCATTGCCAGCCGTAATTAACTAAAAAATTAACTTTTGTTCCACCTTTGCCAAAGGTTTTTCTTTCTTCTGTATATGGAAGAAGCTTTTCAGGGAACATATCAGATTTTGTATTTCCTACAACTAACAACTCTGCATCTTTTTTAGTCAACATTGTTACTGCATTAATACAAGATTTTGTAAAAGCTAACCTTTGTATAGTAGGCCTTTTTGTATTGTTTACTGTAAAACCATAATAAGTAAGTTCTTTTATACCTATTTTTTCACATAATTTAAATAGTTCCATTCCCGGTTTTAGACCATAGTCATAGCCTTTTTCCTTAGTTAATCCATTTTCCTTTGCCCATCTTCTATTGCCATCTGGGATTATTCCAATATGGTTGGGTACTCTCATATATACCACCTTCTTTTTTATATAATCTTATATATATTGTTTCCAAGTAATTCTTTTAAATTCATAATTAGGGAAAACAATATGATAAATAGAAATTTAGTATGAGAATATGAAATAGGAAAAAAGATAATTTTTATGAGTAGGATATATACAAGATCTATATTGGAATTAGGGCTTAAGATGATAAAGATTCATTAAAAATTAAAAATAAAAGTCCTGATATTCTGTCAAGACTTTTATTTTTGCTTATATTCCTTGTATAAAAGAGATATCCCAGCAATGATTAATAGTGCAGGCCAAAATTTACGTAAGTTATAAAGCTTAAAGAAGGATTGGGGCCATATCATTTTAGCTATAAGTATACCGCCTACTATAATAAGAGCAATACCTATGAATACGGCACTGTTTTTATAGGTGTTTTGACCATTATAATTATCATTTTCGTAGTATGTTACTCCACTATTGTCTTCAGGTATTATGATAGAAGAGACAAAATAGGCAATAATACCGGCACCATTAGTGGATATGGATAATATTAACCAAAATAGTCTAATAATGTTTGGGTCAATATTAAAGTATTCCCCTAGTCCTCCACATACACCAGTGATCATTCTATTTGATTTAGAACGATAAATTTTTTTTCTCATGTACACACGCTCCTTAAAAATACTATAAGTGTATTTTATCAGATAATTGTAGAAAATAAAACTAAATGTATTAAAGATTTCTTTGTACTTATTCACAATAAGCTTGCAATATGATAATATTAAAAATAGAAGAAATCTTTGGAGGTAAACAAATGTATAATATGTTTTCATTGGTTTTTAAATACATCTTTATAATAATCGTATACCTTTTTATGCTAAATATTATTCGTCTCATCTATTTAGATATAAAGGGTATGAATTTATCTTCTGTAGATAAAAATACTTACTTAAAGTTAATAAATAGAAAAGAAACACTACCCTTTAAGGTAATGGAATACTATCCAATAGATGAGAATGTATCAATAGGAAGAAGCAATAAAAGCAGCATTATAATTAAAGATCCTTATATTTCAAGAGAACATTTACGTATAGTAAAAGACGAAGGGGATTATTACTTAGAAGATATGGAAAGTGGAAATGGTACAATTGTAAATGGAGAAAAAATAATGGACGTAGTTAGATTAAAAAATGGTGATAGAATAAAATTAGGAGCTGTAGAATTTTTATTTGTTAATAGGGATTAAGGAGTGGAAGAATGTTTAAAAAGCTTACAAGTTACAGGGTACCAAGAAATCTTCTTGTTTTTTTTCATATTTTAATATTATTGCTACTATTTGCTCATGATAGAGACAATATTGATAAGGCTACACTAATTTCAAGTGTTATATTAATATTTGTAATATATATATCTAATTTTCTTCTATTAAAAATATCTTCAGGAGATTATTATATATTTTTAGTTGTGTCTATGCTATTAAGTATTGGGATTTTAATGATATATAGAATTGATCCCTATCTGGGTATGAGGCAAGTAATATGGGTAAGTGGAGGTATTGTAGTTTTTTTTCTAACCTATATTATTGTAAAGAAAATTAAGGTTTGGGAAAACTGGATATGGTTATACGGGGCTGGATCTTTAGGATTGTTCCTAGCTACTTTAGTTTTTGGAAGTACTATTGGTGGTTCTAAAAACTGGATAAAACTAGGTAAGTTTAGTTTCCAACCTGCTGAAATTGTTAAGTTGATGTTTATATTTTTCATTGCATCTTATTACGTAAATAAAGATAAATACGATAAAAATGGAAGAGGCGGCTATTACATGTTAATATCTGCTTATGTTTTCCTAGGTTTTTTATTTTTACAAAAAGACTTGGGAATGGCCTTAGTATTTTACTTAATATTTTTATCCATTCAATTTGTATATGAAAAAGATAGGAAGTTAATATTTTATAATATTTGTCTATTTATAATAGGTGCATTTGTATCTTATTTTATATTTAATCATGTGAGAATAAGGGTTAAAACATGGCTTGACCCTTGGCAATATATAGATAATAAGGGTTATCAAATAACTCAATCCCTTTTCGCAATAGCTAGTGGAGGTTTTTTTGGTACTGGCATAGGTTTAGGTTATCCAGATTTTATACCAGAAGTTCATACAGATTTTATTTTTTCTGCTATATGTGAGGAAATGGGTTTATTTACTGGTATGGCAGTAATAATGCTATTTTTAATATTAGTTTATAGAGGATTTAAAATAGCATTAAGTCAACAAGATTTATTCTTTAAAATAGTTGCTTTTGGTATAACCATCATGTTTGGGTTCCAAGCTTTTATTATATTTGGTGGAGTTATAAAAATGATACCTCTAACAGGAATTACCTTACCTTTTGTAAGTTATGGTGGTAGCTCAATGATAGCCAGCTTTGTAGCTTTAGGTATACTTCAGGTAGCATCAGAAGAAATTGAGATAGAGGTGGAAGACCATGAATAAAGAAGTAAAAAGGATGGTAGTAGTATTTGTAGCAGTTTGTATTTTATTTGTAGGGCTAATAGTATATTTAAGTTATTTTCAAATATTTACTGCTAGCAAAATAAAAAATAATAGTTATAATAAAAGGTTATGGATTAATGAAGAAAACATATTAAGAGGTTCCATTATTGATCGAAATGGAAAAATATTAGCTTATAGTGAAAAAGCTGATGACTCAACTATAAGACATTATAATTTTGACAATATTTATAGCCATATTATAGGTTATAGTTATAGGGAATATGGAAAAGCTGGTTTAGAGTTAGAGTACAATAATGAATTGCTAAATATAAAGGAAAGTACCCCATTGCAAGAAATACAAAATATTATTACCCCTAGTACTGAAGGAAATTCTTTGAAGCTCACTATTGATCATGGTTTACAAGAATACTCCAATGAATTACTTAATGGTAAAAAAGGAGCTATAGTAGCCATGAATCCTAAAACGGGGGAAATATATTCCATGGTAAGTCAACCAAATTTTAATCCTAATACTTTAAGGGAACAATGGAATAATATAATGGAACATCCTGATAGTCCATTTTTAAATAGGGCTATTACAGGACTTTATACTCCCGGCTCTACTTTCAAAGTGATTACTGCAGCAGCAGCTTTAGAAAGTCCAGATGTAGAGAAAAATTTCCAATGTACAGGAACCTTAACAGTAGAAGGTTACACTCTTAAAGATTATAGTGAAACTGCCCATGGAAATCTGGATTTACAAGAGGCCCTTGTAAAGTCTTGTAATACTTATTTTGCGAATATGGGATTACAAATAGGAAAAGATAGATTAGGTGAAGTTGCCGATAAGTTTATGATAAACAAGGAAATTCCTTTTGATTTACCAACTGCGAGCTCTTCCTTTCCTTATAAAAAGAATTTAGGAAAAACTGATATAGCAGCATCAAGTTTTGGTCAAGGTGAAGTACTTGTAACTCCGTTAAATATGGCTATGGTTGCTTCAGGTGTTGGTAATAATGGGAAGATTGTAAGGCCTATATTAGTTAAGGAGGTAATATCTCCTAAAGGGAATACAATAAGTACAAATGAAACAATAGTTTTATCCAACACTATGGATAGTTCCCACGCTAATGAATTAAAAAATATGATGGCACAAGTAGTTAATAGTGGTACCGGTACTAATGCAAAAATTGATAATATAAGGGTTGCTGGTAAAACTGGAACTGCAGAGAATCCAACTGGTAAATCTCATTCTTGGTTTATAGGTTTTGCACCTGCAGATGATCCTAAAGTAGCTGTCTGTGTTATTCTGGAAGATGAAGGGACTACAGGGGGTCAAGGGGCTGCCCCAATTGCTAGAAATGTTATGATGGAGGCAATAAACAATATTCAAGATTAATATTACCAAAGGATAAATTTTTAGGAGGTTTTTTTATGGCTATAAAAAAAGGAGAAGTATTAGAAAGAAATGAAATTCCTAGGGAATATAAGTGGGATTTAAAATCTATGTATGAAAGTGATGAATTATGGGAAAAGGATTTTAATAAGGTGAAAGAATTATCGGATGAAATTATTAAGTTTAAAGGGAAGGTAGTAGAAAATAGCAATAGTCTATATGAAGTCTTAACTAAGAGAGATAAAATTTTAAGATTAATTAATAACGTTTTTGCCTATACCCATATGCGTTTAGATGAAGATAGTAGAAATAGTACCTACCAAGCTTTAAATGATAGAGCTATGAATTTATCTGTATTAGTAAGTGAAAAGACGTCTTTTATAGTTCCAGAAATACTTACTTTATCAAAGAAAGATATAAGTAGATTTTTTGAGGAGAAAGAGGAATTAAAATTATATGGTCAGTATTTAAAAGAGGTTTTAAGACAAAAACAGCATGTTCTATCTCCTACAGAAGAAGCACTCATAGCTCAAACTGGCGAGATTAGAAATGCTTCTAGTAATACTTTTTCTATGCTTAATAATGCAGATTTAAAATTTCCGGTAATTAAAGACGAAAAAGGGCAGGATATTGAAATAACCCATGGAAATTTTGTCCCATTATTAGAGAATAAAAATAGGGAAGTAAGAAAAAATGCTTATAAAGGCTTATATGGTAGGTATAAAGAATTTGAAAATACCTTTGTTTCTACTTTAAATGGATGTATTAAAGGAAATATATTTAATGCAAAAGTAAGAAGTTATGATTCAAGTTTAGAAGCGGCTATAGATGAAAATAATATTCCTGTATCTGTTTATGATAATTTAATCGATTCGGTTCATGAAAATTTAGATGCTATGCATAAATATATGGATATAAGAAAAAAGGCCTTGGGGGTAGATGAATTACATTTTTATGATGTATATACTCCTATTGTTAAGGATGTAGATATCAAAGTATCTTATGAAGAAGCTAAAGATATAGTGCTAAAGGGACTAGAACCTTTAGGAAAAGAATATTTAGAGGTAGTTAAAGAAGGGTTTAATTCAAGATGGATTGATGTTTATGAAAATAGGGGAAAAAGAAGTGGAGCTTATTCTAGCGGAAGTTATGATTCAAAGCCATTTATATTGTTAAATTACCATGAGACTCTTGATAACATATTTACTATAGCTCATGAAATGGGACATTCGGTTCACAGCTATTTTACTAGAAAAAATCAACCTTTTATATATGGAGGGTATAGTATCTTTGTGGCAGAAGTTGCTTCTACTTTAAATGAGGCTATTTTAATAAATTATTTATTGGAGAACGTAAAGGATGATAACGAAAGACTTTATTTGATTAACCATTTCTTAGAGCAATTTAAAGGTACTGTTTATCGTCAAACTATGTTTGCAGAATTTGAAAGGGATATTTATAAATACGTAGAAGAAGGTGGCGCTTTAACTGCAGACTATTTAATTGAATCTTATAAAGGATTAAATAGGAAATATTATGGGCCAAATATAGTTGTAGATGATGAAATAGGAATGGAATGGGCAAGAATACCTCATTTTTATTATAATTATTATGTATATCAATATGCTACTGGATTTTCAGCAGCGATTGCCTTATCACAAAAAATATTAAAAAAAGAAAATGGAAGCTTAGAGAGATATTTAAACTTCTTAAAAAGTGGAAGTTCTGATTACCCTATAAATGTTTTAAAAAACGCAGGGGTAAATATGGCTAATAAAGAACCAGTAAATAATGCATTAGAACTATTCAAAGAATTAGTTGAAGAAATGGATAGATTGATATAATGAAAAAGTAATATTATAAAAAGGGCTTGAATTTCAAGCCCTTTTTATAAAAATTTAGTTTTTAAATTATTCCAATACATATTTCTATCAAAGTTTAATCTAGAAATTACCATATCAGATATTTTAAAGTCAATTTTTGTTATATTATCATATCTACGTTCATTTCCATCAAGGTTTAGAAGAATTGAATTTTCATATCTATATTCAGGCTTTATTGTAATAGTCATATCTCCAGGAATTATAGCACTATTAGGTAATGAACGATAAGCCTTGGAGCTAATAGGAGATAAAGGTGTAATTTGCAAAGTTTTCAAAGTAGGATATACAATACTACCGCCACTAGAGAAGTTATAAGCAGTACTTCCCACAGGTGTAGCAATTATAATGCCATCTCCACTAAATTTTTCTAGATGGTTACTCTCTATGTAAACTTCTAAATGAATTACTTTAGAAGCAACACCTTTTACAACAAATTCATTGACACAGACAAGTTCAAAACAATCAGTTTTTGTAAATATTTTAGACTCTACTAAGAATATTTTCTCAATGGAATATTGTTTTTTAATATACTTATCTATAAAACGATCAATATCTTCTGGAAGGATTTCTTGAAAAAATCCTAAATGGCCAGTATTAATGCCCACAAAAGGAATATTCGGGAAATTATGTTCATGTACAGTTCGTAGAAAGCCTCCATCGCCACCAATACAAATATTTAATTCAGCATCTTTAGAATAATTTTTAGGTACTATAAAATTTTTACTTTCTAATTTTTCAGTTAATAATTCAGCAGTTTTAGTTGAATCTGTATTTAAATTAGAAATAACGTTTATTATCTTTTTATCCTTAGACAAAAGTTTCCCTCCTAATAATAATTGTTAATACATTTACATTATACAATAAAAACTATAATATTTGGGAATTCCCAGGATTATTTTTGTAGCATTTTTGCCATATTTAATAATTGATCCTTTTGGTCTTCATCTGTATTTTCTATAAAAGGTTTTGCCATGGTTAATAGTTTGTCAATATCAATAGCTTTTTCTGAATTAGTCATAATATTATTTAATGTAAAAAACATATCTTTATACTTATCTATATTAATTATCATTTCTAAGTTTGTAATTAAGGATCTTAGATTCTCATCTGGTACTTCTTGTTTTAGAGTGGTAACTATATAATTTAACCTTTCTTTATTATTCTCAACTTCTTTATATTTTACTGGAGTAAAAGGTTCGCCTGTTTCAATAAAAGTTTTAGTTTGATAAATGGCTAAAACTTTTGTAGTAAGTAATATTGACTTATTTACAATAGGAATATACTCTTTTGGAAAATAAGGAGTAATTTTTCGCATAATATTTAATCTATCCTTTGTATCTTGAACATCAATATCTACATCAATTGCAAAGTTTTTATTAAAATCTAATAGATCCTTTCTTTCATTAAATATTGAGAAAAAAAATAATAATATTATTATATTCATACATTGTCCCCCCAAAAAAATAGATATTTGTACCATGTTATGCAGGGAAGTCTTAATGTTTACAATTATATTTTTAAATTTTAAGTAATATATTTGAACACTAATTCATAAATTTTAAATATAATGTCTTGAGGGGGGGAATTTGAATGAGTGGAAAAAAGGATGTTGAAGATATATTAAATGAATTAGAAAACTTAAATCCTAAAGAAGAAGACTTAGACAAATTTAGGGATATGGCTGAGGAATATGGTGACAAATCAGAAAAAGAAATATTTTTCGAAATTATACAATTAAATAAGGAAATGGAGAAAAATATGAATGCAGAAGAGTATCGAGAAATGCTTGAAAAACTTGATTCCATTAAACCTTTACTAAATGAAGAACAACTAATAAAATTAGATGAAATATTAAGAACCTTAGGAAATGAATAAATATTATATTTGTTTTAAAAAAATAATTAATTTTATGTGATTTTTAAAAATCTCATATGCAAATTTGCCTATGAGATTTTTTTAGTCATATATACCTATATTGGTATATGTAGGTATTAGACAAATTAGTAATTAAATGTTATAATTTTATCGTATTATGTAAACTAAGGGGGAAAAAAAGTGGAGCTTAAAAAGAACGTTATATTACTTTTAATAGTAGTAGTAGTTGTAACCACTTTATCTAGTGTATATATGTACGTGAATAAGAAAAATGAATATAAGGAAATTTCATATGTAGTTTTTTTAGAAAATCTTAATAAGGAAAAAATTGAAGAAGTAAAAATAAATAATGGTTCTAAAGTCTATGGAAATTTAAAAGATGGTACTTTATTTGTTACGGATAACCCTAAAACTGAAAATTTTAAAGAAACTTTGCTTATGAATAATATAAAGGTAGTTGAAAGTGAGCAAAGCTTTAGCATAGTAGAATCAGTAATTTTTTTATTATTTATAGTAGGTATAGGAGTTGTAGGGTTTTTCATAAATAAAAGTAATAGTAAACAAGCTCAGAAAGAAATAGCCGCTATGTCCAATATTGGCAATGAAGAAAGTAATAATAAAGAAACAACCTTTGAGGATATAGCTGGTAATGAAGAAGTTAAAGAATCTTTGACAGAGTTAGTAGATTTTATTCGTTCGCCAGAAAAGTATAGTAAATATGGTGCTAGAATGCCTAGAGGAATATTACTATACGGGCCGCCGGGAACAGGGAAAACTCTTTTTGCCAAAGCTTTAGCCGGTGAAGCAAATGTGCCTTTTTATCCTGTTTCAGGTTCGGATTTTATTCAGGTATATGCAGGACTTGGAGCTAGTCGAATAAGGGAATTATTTAAAAAAGCTAAAAAAGACAAAAAAAGTGTTATATTTATTGATGAAATAGATGCTTTGGGTAAGAAGAGAAAAGGAAATTCATCAAATAGTGGCAGTGAAGAAGGGGATAGAACATTAAATGCTCTTTTAACTGAGATGTCTGGTTTCGATGAAAATGAGGGTATTATTGTAGTGGCTGCTACTAATAGAATGGATACTTTAGATGAAGCTTTATTGAGGCCAGGAAGATTTGATAGACAAATTGAGGTAGGATTACCTGATATAAATGCAAGACATAAAATATTAAAATTACATTCTATAAATAAACCTTTAGATAAGAATGTAGATTTATATAAAGTTGCATCTGAAACTATATATTTTAGTGGTGCTAAATTAGAAAATTTGATGAATGAATCTGCAATGTTAGCAGCAAAGGCTAATAATCCTTCTATAACCATGGAACATATAAATAAAGCCTTTTATACTATTTTAGTTGGTGAGGAGAAAAAAGATAGGGAAGGAATTCATTATGAAGATAAAAAAATTACAGCATATCATGAAGCAGGTCATGCTTTGGTAACAAAAAAAGTATCGCCACAAAATAGAATAACTAAAGTTAGTATAATCCCTAGTACTAAAGGTTCTGGTGGTTTTAGTATGAATATACCTCCAGAAAGAATGTACCAATCTAAGCAAGATATTATAAATAATATAATGGTTGCTTTAGGTGGTAGAGCTGCTGAGGAAATAGTATTTGGTAATAAAAATATAACTACTGGGGCATCAAATGACTTACAAAAAGTAACAGAAATGGCTCTTTCAATGATAAGTTTATTTGGAATGGATGAAGAAATAGGCCTAGTAAATTATGAGGTAATACTGAAGAGTAACTTAGAAACAGATTCAAACTTAATAGATAGAGTAAAAGAGTTGATAGACAAACTATATATTGATACTAAGAATATTATTATGAAGAATGATGAATGTTTAGATACAATAGCCAATAAATTACTAGAGAAAGAAGTGCTAAATGAGGAAGAATTAAATAAAATATTTTTAGCTTCTACCCTTGCAGTATAATCCAATAAGAGCTATAATATATTTAGAAAGATAATCTGCGATGTACGTTGACTCATATAATTCAACCGACAGAGTTTATAAAGGGAGCCTGGAGTTCGGCAGTCTATGGTAAGCCTTAGTAAAGGAAATCAAAAATTGTTGGCAGGGCACCCACCTTGTGAGAGGCGGGTCTGAATTAATTGAGAAGACGGCATTGCGGGGGATAAAAACTTCTTTAGTAGAATTTCTACTAAAGAAGTTTTTTCTTTGCGTGTATAATATTTTATAAACTATAAATACTATATTTGAAAGAATAAACTAGAAAGAAGGTGGCCTATGCCTTTGGTTTGCCCATTATGTAATGGTTTATATAAAGTAAACAAAAATTGTTCTAGATGTAATACCATTATGTTAGATAAAGGGCCAGTAGTAAACTATCTAGATGATTACAGCCCTTATCTATTAGATGATATTACGCATACTATAGATGGTGTAGAAGGAAAAAGCTGTTTACATCTATTTCATTGTAATAACTGCAACTATGATAAAAGAACAATTATTGAAAAGAAAGAAATTTAAATAATATCTATTGGATACTTTCTCCTGTCTCTATAGATAAAAATATATTTGAAACCTAGTTCTTTTAAAAGTTTCTCTGCTTCTTTGTACATATATCCTACGTGAATTGGGTTATAAGCATCAGAGCCTATAGTAATTATTTCACCACCTAATTTTTTATATAGATTTAATAATTCTATTTTAGGGTGGAAATATTTAAGTCCATATCTTAATCCAGAAGTATTTAATTCGATACCTTTTCCTTCTTCTATAACTTTTAAAAATATTTTTTCTATTATCCACTTATAGTCTTCTATCCTGGGCAAGTTTTCATGTGCATAAAAATATCTATCTATTAAATCAATATGAGCCAAAATGTCATAGTCGTTAAAAGTATTAATAGATAAATAGATTTCTTCATAGTATTCAATTATTCTATCTAAAAGAGCCTTATTGTCTAAATATTCGTTCCTAAATATATCTTTGCTATTTATAGAATGAACAGAAGCTAGGACAAAATCAAAAGGATTTTCTTTTATTAATTTACTATATCGTTTCCCTAAATGGGGTTGAAGACCAATTTCTACTCCTGATAGCACTTCAATTTCGTTAATGTATTTGTATTTAATTTTTTTAACTTTTTTAAAATAGTCCTGAGGGTGAAATAGTATATCTATTTTATTTTCCGTTGCTTCTAATTCTATATGGTCAGTAAAACATATACTTTTTAAATTGTTTTCTATAGCCATAATAGCCATATCTTCCATTGAATATTTACACCCCATAGAATAATCGCTATGAAGATGATAGTCATACATTGGCAGCACTCCTATTTATTTATTTTTCAATATATTGTATTAATTATTCTAATTGAAATAAATAAAATAGTAAAGGATTAGTTAAGAAAATCTTCTTTGTATTGTAGTTTATATAGCTCATAATATAATCCTTCCTTGGATAATAACTCTTGATGATTTCCAACTTCTTTAATTTCACCTTTGTGTAGTACAATTATTTTGTCTGAATTTTGTATGGTAGAAAGTCTATGGGCTACTGCTATTGTAGTTCTACCTTCAATTAACTTATTTAAGGCATCTTGTATTAAGGTTTCTGTCTCTGTATCTATACTTGAAGTAGCTTCATCAAGAATTAATATACTTGGATTAAAAGCTAAGGTTCTTGCAAAAGCAAGAAGTTGCCTTTCTCCAGATGATAGAGTAGCTCCTCCTTCCATAACTGGTTCATTATATTTTTTAGGTAGTTTCTCAATAAAATGATTGGCGTTAACATATTTGGCTACTTCTACAATTTGTTCATCAGTTATATCTTTATTATCCAAACGGATATTGTCTTTAATGGTACCAGTAAATAAGAAAACATCTTGTAGTACTACACCTATTTGTTCTCTTAATTGAGATTTTTTATAATCCTTTATATTAATCCCATCTATTAATATTTCCCCTTTTTGAATATCGTAAAACCTGGTAATTAAATTGATAATGGAAGATTTCCCTGCGCCAGTAGCTCCTACAAAAGCAACAGTTTCTCCAGGATTAATTATAAAATTAATATCTTTTAAAATCCAATTTTCATCTTCATAAGCGAACCAAACATTTTTAAATTCTATTTTACCATTTAACTTTGTTATAGGAACTGGGTTTAAAGGGTCTATAATATCTTCATTAGTATCTAGAATCATAAATATTCTCTCACCTGATGCCATTGCTGATTGAAGAATATTGTATTTTTCTGTTAGGTCAAGAATTGGAGCAAAAAATCTTTGTAAATAATCAATAAAAGCATATAAAACTCCAAAAGGAATTTCATTAGAAATAACTTTTTTACCACCATAGTATACGAGGATAGTAATGCCTAAGGAACGTATTATCTCAATAGCAGGACGGAAAACAGCAAATATTTTTATTTCTTTATGAGTAGTATTTAAATAATCTTTATTTATTTTATCAAAACTTCTAAATACTTTATTTTCTTTCTTAAATATTTGAATAGTTTTCATTCCAGTAATATTTTCATTTAAAGTAGAATTTATTTTTGCCAACTGAATTTTTCCCAGTCTATAAACATCTCTTATAAAATGTCTAAAGATAATTGCAGCAATTAATATTAAAGGAATAAGAGAAAAAGATAAAAAGGCTAATTTATAATCCATTTTTAGCATTATAATCATAATTCCTAATAAAATAAAAATATCTTTAAATAGACTAACTAGTACAGATGTATACATTTCATTTAAAGTTTCTGTATCATTAGTTACCCTAGTGACCAATCTTCCAACAGGATTATTATCAAAATAAGAAAGAGACATTTTTTGTAAATGAGAAAAAACATCTTGTCTAATATTATAAATAATTTTTTGACTTGTATAGTTTAGTATGTATATTTGGGCATAATTAAATACAAAGGCAAAGATTATAATAACTAGGAAAATAAGGCTAATATTTCTAATACCTATTCTATCCTCTTCTCTAAAAAGTTTATAATCATTTTTGGTAAGTTGGACTCCATTATTGATATCTTTATCATTTAAATTAACTAAAAAGTAACTATTGTTTTTCTTGACTAGTAATTTTTTGGGTACATTTTTAAACTCCTTTTTTTCTTGATTAGTGAGGTTGTTTTCCCTAATATACAGTTTTCCATTGAAACTTGTACCTTTTAAACCTAAGCCATCCTCTACTTCATATAGAGGTTTCTTATATCCATTTATATATTCATCTATAGTTATTTTTAAAATATAAGGTCTTGAAAGGTCTAAAGCAGTAACTACCATCATTAGTATAATGCTTATTAATAGATAATGCCAATAAGGTTTCGCATATATTAATAGTCTTTTCATTAAATTTGAGTCATAGGATTTTCTTTCTATATCATCAAAGTTATTATTAGCCATTTCTAACCTCCTATTAGTTAATTTCCTTTAATTTTTCTTCAAGAAGTTGTTTTTCATAAATATCTCTATAAATTCCATTTAATTTTAGCAAAGTATTATGATTTCCCTTTTCAGCAATTATTCCTTCATCTAAAACTATTATTTGGTCAGAGTCTTTAACTGTTGAAATTCTATGACTAATAATAATAGTTGTTGTTTCTTCTGTTATTGTATTTAAATTATTAAGTATTTTTTCTTCTGTTTCTGTATCTACACTAGATAAACTATCATCAAATATTAGTACAGGAGATTTTTTTATAAGAGCTCTTGCTATAGAAACTCTTTGTTTCTGCCCACCGGATAAGGTTACACCTTTTTCACCTAAGACAGTATGAAATTTATTGGGAAATTCAACAATATTGTTATAAACTTCTGCAGTTTTTGATGCATTATAAACTTTTTCATCATTAATTTCAAAATCAAAAGGAAATGTTATATTATCTTTTATAGTCGTTGAAAAAAGAAAATTGTCTTGAGGAACATATCCTATATTTTCCCGTAAGGATTTAAGAGTAATATCCTTAATATTTGTTCCATCCAATAATATTTCTCCTTGTTCTATATCATAAAGTCTTAATAATAAATTAACTAATGTGGTTTTTCCACTACCGGTTTTACCAACTATTGCTACTGTACTACCCACTGGTATATTTATATTAATATTTTTTAATGCATAATTATCTGATCTAGGATATTTAAAAGATACATTTGAAAATGTAATATTTCCTTTAACTTCCTTTAATTCAATTACATTCTTTGAATCCAGTATTTCAGGCTTCTCTTCTAATATAATATTGATTCTCTCCATAGATGCAGAACCTCGTTCTAATAAATTAATGACCCATCCAATAGCCATCATAGGCCATATTAATAAGGCTAAATAAGAGTTAAATGCTATAAAGTCTCCTAAAGATATTTCGTCCATCATAACTAAAGTGCCACCATACCAGATAACTATTAAGAAACTTATAGAGGCTAAAAATTGTACTAAAGGTTGAAAGGTTCCTGAAACCTTGACCAATTCTAAATTTTTTTCTAAATTATATTGGTTAACTTGAGTGAATTTTTTTATTTCTTCCTCTTCTTGAACAAAAGATTTTACTACTCTGATACCAGCAAAATTTTCTTGAGTAGTGTCTGTAAGTTCTGAAAAAGCTTCTTGTACTATACGGAAGCGTCTATGGACCAACTTACCAAACCTTCCAACTATTATTGCAATAAAGGGTAAGGTTATAAGTGCTATAAGGGTCAGTTTAATATTAGTAGTTTTTATCATCATAAATATAGCAAGAATAGTTATAAAGATGGCATCTATAAGAGCAACTATTCCAGGGCCTAAGGCCATCCTAACGGCATTAATATCATTAGTTGCATGGGCCATTAAATCACCAGTTTTTTGAGTATTAAAATAATCAGTGGAAAGATCTAGTAGGTGATTAAAAAGTTTATTACGTAAATAGTACTCTAAAGTTCGGGAAGTACCTTGGATATAAATTCTCCAAAAGTATCTTCCTACTGCTATAATTAATCCAGTAACCATAATTAAAATTCCATATTTAATTAATGAACTTATGGTTAGGTGGTTATCTTGTAAAAGATTAGTCACAGTCCTTAGTATTTGAGGAACTAAAAGTTGTACTATATCTACAATTATTAACCAAAGGGCCCCTAGGATGTATTTCCATTTATATTCGGTGAAAAATGGTTTCAAAGTTTTAAAACTTTTCATTTATTTCCTCCTTAGAATATACTTCGATACTAAAAATGTTTTACTTATACATTATTATAATGGAAATAAAAAAGTTTTAAAGAGGTAAAGCCTATATTACATAAATAATTTGATTTTTGGAAAAGTATAAATAAGAAAAAACATTAATATATAAGATATACTAGTGAAAAGAAAAGTAATTAGTAAAAATATTAATAAGAAAGGAAAAGTGATTTAATGGAGTTAAGTACTAAAGAAATACTTAAAAAGAAAATATTAGATGCCCAGGAAATGGTAAGAGATTATGAAGTATATTCTAAAGAAATTGAAGATGTAGAAATTGCAAAAGCTTTTAAAGATTTTGCAGAAGAATGTGGTTATCAAGCAAGTAATATGCAAAAAATATTAGAAGAAAAGGACTAAAAGGTATATAATAGTAATATATTTAATGTCTAAAGGGGGAGTTTTATGAATAAACCGTTAATTATTGCTCATAGAGGAGCTTCATTTTATGCACCTGAAAATACGTTAATATCATATAAAAAGGCTGTAGAAATGGAAGCTGATGCTATAGAGATAGATGTTCATAGAAGTAAGGACGGACATTTAGTAGTTTGTCATGATGAGAAAGTAGATAGAACTACAAATGGAATAGGATATATTAGGGACTTAAACTTGGAAGAGATAAAAAAATTAGATGCTGGAAGCTGGTTTGATGAAAAATATACTAATATGAAAATACCTTTACTTGAAGAAGTTCTTCAGTTTGTAAAAGAACAAAGTATATTATTGAACATAGAGCTAAAGAATGGTCCTATATTTTATGATAACATTGAAGAGGATTTAATAAGAATTATAAAAATTTATAAATTAGAAGAAAAGGTGTTAATTTCTTCTTTTAACCATTATAGTTTGCTTAAAATGAAGATGTTGGCACCTGATATAAAAACAGGTATACTCTATATAGGGGGAATGGTTTCTCCTTGGGAGTATGCAAAAAAGCTACATGCTGATGCAATACATCCTTTATTTTATACAATAAACGAAGAAATAGTAACAGAGTCAATAGAAAATGGGATTTCAGTTAATCCTTTTACTGTAAATGGGGAAAAAGAATTAATGCTAGTGTACAAATTTGGTGTTAGCGGTATTATAACGGATCGTCCTGATGTCGCTAAAAATATTATAAACTCTGTTAATTAATATTAGGAAGGCGGTACTAATGAAAAAAATTAAGATAATTTGTAATCCATCGTCCGGTAGGCAGTTAATTCAAAGAAAAGTAGAGCATATTTCTAAGATGCTATTAGACTCTGGATATACTATAAATAAGTTTGAAACTAGAAGAAAAAATGATGCTATGAAAGAAACTATTAAGGCTTGCAAAGAGGATTGGGATGGCATAATAGCTTGTGGTGGGGATGGTACAGTTAACGAAATAGCTAAAGGAATAGTAAAAGGTGGACGAAAGATTCCAGTAGCTTTGTTGGCTGCAGGAACTGTAAATGATTTTGCTAATTACATGGATCTACCTACAAATAGTAGAGAATTTTTTGATATGATTCGAAAAGGTAAAACTATGGATGTAGATTTAGGAAAGGTAAATGATGAATATTTTATAAATGTAGCAGCTAGTGGGCTTTTAACTAATGTAGGCTATCAAGTACAGCCTGAAGTTAAGGCTATATTAGGGAGAATGGCGTATTATTTAGAAGGACTTAAAGAAATTCCAAAGCAAAAATTTGAACCAATAAGAGTGAAGTTTGAAAGTGAAGAGTATACAATGGAAGAAGATATATTATTGTTTTTAGTATCTAACAGTTCTTCTATAGGGGGATTTAAAAATCTTGCCCCTAAGGCTAATGTATTTGATGGGTATTTAGACACTATAATAATAAAAAAATCTGAAATACAGGATTTAGTTGCTATATTTATCAATATATTTAAAGGAGAGCATATAAAACATCCTAACGTGGAATATTTTAAAACTAAAAAAATGTCCGTATATACAGAAGAAAAGGTTCCTATAGATATTGATGGAGAATATGGTGGAAATTTACCAGCAACTTTTGAAGTTATGCCAAATAGTTTTCAGATTTTTGTAAAGTAAAGAAAAAGCAGAGTTACTCTGCTTTTTCTTTACTTGCAAGTTTTGGTTGTTCGAACATTAAAGTTTCGCTTACTTGTTTCATTTTACAATGACCTTCAAAAATAGCATTTTCATTTACTACAAGATTTATAACTTCAACATCTCCTATTAATTCGCCTGATGGAAGTAAACTTAGCTGTTCCTTAGCATTGATATTTCCGTCAATTTTACCTCCGATTATAATATTGTTGCAAATGATATTTCCCTTAATATGTCCAGTTTCACCTATAGTTATGTCTCCAGTATAATCAATATCTCCCTCTACTGTACCATCGATTCTAATACTGCCACTTCCTTTAATATCTCCTATTATTATCATGTTATCTCCAATAATAGAATCTAAGTTATCCATCATATGGTTCATCTGTTTTCTTTTTTTACCGAACATGTGATTATCCTCCTTATTTTTTATTTTAAAAGGTTAAATGGGTCAATAGGATTGTCATTTTTATGTATTTCAAAATGTAAATGACTACCAGTACTTCTACCTGTGGAACCCATTTCTGAAATAGGCTGCCCTTTTTCAACAATATCCCCCACGTTGACAAGTAGTTTACTATTATGTGCATATAATGTTTTATAATTGTTTCCATGGTCAATTATTATGGTTTTCCCATAACCGCTTTTGTGATCAGAGAAGACTATTTCTCCTTTTCCAGCGGCCTCTATTATTGTGCCAGATGTATTTGCAATGTCTAGGCCTTGATGAAATTGCATATTTTGTCCAAAAGGATTTTGTCTATAGCCAAAACGAGAGGTTAATCTTCCATTAACAGGTTTTAAATCAGGGACCTTTTCTAAATCATCAAACTTTTTTTCTACATCTACAATAAAATCTTGTACCTCCTTTTCTTTATCATTTAACACCTGGTTTAAACCTGCCATTTCCGATTCAGGCTTAGAGTCCTTTAAATCTGCTCTTTCATGTATGCCTCGACCCCTTGAAGGCGCTTTAACACCTGCCATTTTCTCAAGTTGTTTTTGTAATTTGTCAATTTCCTCTAGTTTTTCTTCAACTTCCTCAGTTTTTTCTCTAAATGTTTCAGTGGATGATTTTAAATTTGAAATTTCTTCGTCTTTGTTTGTATTTTCTTTTTCTAAAAGAGAAATTTCTTCTTTCTGTTCATTATATTTTGCGTTAAGAACTTTATAGGATGAATGAATATTTATTATCAATAAGGATATAGCTAAAAGAAGACAAGCTAGAAAGCCGAGAATAGTCTTTGGTAGCCATTTAGGTATTGATAACCTTTTTACTTTCTCAATATCAGGAACGATAACTATAGAGATACGTTTACTTTTCATAAACTACTCCTCTTTTCTTTTGATTTTAAATACTGGCACAAGGATATAATATCATATTTGGATATAATATTCTATATAAAGGGAATAAATCCTTTTTTGTCTACAGTATACTTGAAAAGTTACAAAAAATATAGGTAATTGACTTTATTTATGATAAACTATAAAATTCAATTACAAGAAAAAATTTGGAGGAGATTTATTTGAAAAACAAAGGAACATGGGAAGATGTTATAAAGATTGAAAGGTATTTAAGAAAGAACGATTATATAATACGGCTTAAAGGGAGAGAAATTTTAAAGGATTTTAACATTACAGGCTCCCAATTTACAGCTCTTCAAATATTAATAGGAAATGGAGAATTAACAATAGGTGAATTAAGTCGTAAAACGTCTTTAGCTTGTAGTACAATTACTGATTTAATAGATAGAATGGAAAAAAATAAATTAGTCGTAAGAAAAAAAGATGAAAAAGATAAGAGGGTAGTTAGAATTGAAGTTTTACCATTAGGATATGAGATAGTTGATAAAGTAGTGCAAAAAAGAAGGGAATTTTTAGGGAGGGAACTTGAGGGATTTGAGGAAGAAGAAATGAAATTTTTAAGTGAGAGTTTGGAATCCCTATATAATGCTATGAAAAAAGATTGAGATAGTTAAAAAAGGAATAATTAAGATAAAAATGATTGATAATAGATAAAGGTTTACATAAATTTATTAACAAGATAAAAGGTTGATTTAACATAGATGAATATGGTGTTGTTATTATACATATTGTGAAAAATATGATATAATAAATTGAAAATGTATAATGAGTTATAAGTAAACGAGGAGGATAAAAATGCCGGCAACAATAAAAGATGTAGCAAAAGTAGCTGGAGTATCTATATCTACAGTATCCAGGGTAATAAATGATTCAAAACCTGTCAGTTCTGAGGCTAGAAAGAAAGTTCTAGATGCAATTGAAAAATTAGGTTATAAACCTAATGAAGTAGCTAGAACATTAGTAACTAAAAGGTCATATTTAATTGGTATCATAGTTACCGACATAGGCAACCCTTATGTAGCTGAGATAGTTCGTGGTATTGAAGAAGTAGGCAGAATGTATGACTATGATATTATATTATGTAGTAGTTATGGAGATAGAAAATCAGAGCTTAAATTTATAAATTTGTTAACGGGAAAACAGACAGAAGGAATAATTTTAGTATCTGAAAAAATGAATAATGAAGCTATTGAACTTTTAAAATCCTATAAACTTCCTTATATATATTTGAATAGATATTTAAATGTTAAAGAATTACCAACAGTGTCTATTGATAGCGTAGAGGCAAGTTATGAAATGACTAAATATTTGTTAGAAGCAGGTCATAGGGATATTATGTATATTACTGCGTCTATAGATGAAAACTCTATTGAGAAATCGAAGATAGAAGGCTATGAAAATGCGCTAAAAGAATTGGAAATAGAAAATAGTATAATCTTAGAGGCCGAAGGATTTACTATTGAAGATGGATATAATATAGGGGAAAAGGTTTTAAAACAACTAAAAGAAGAGAAAATGTCAGCCATATTTTGTGGGCAAGATGAGGTTGCTATAGGAGTAATGAATTATTTATATGATCAAGGTATAAAAGTACCAAAGGATATTACAGTAGTTGGCTATGGTGATATAAAAATTTCTTCTATTTACAGGCCTAAATTAACTACAGTTAAAGAACCGGGATATGATATTGGAGCTGTTTCCATTAGACGGATTATTAAAAAAATAGAGGGAGAAGAAATAGAAGAACCCCAAATAAATTTGCCAATACGGATAGTAAAGAGGGAAAGCTGTGGGAAAAATAAAATCTAAGAATCTTAAGGCTTTTGGTATACTATTTGGTATTAATATATTTTTAGTATTTTTGATTTCCTTTATTATTAAGGGAGAAGACTATTTAATTTTTAGACTTAGCAACAATTTATTTGCAATTGCTACGTTTTTCTTAGGTATTGGCGTAATATTTCAGATTTTTAATTATGTTTTAAAGAGAAGAATAGGAAGGAAATTAAAAGGGAAAGGCAAGAAGATAGCCAAGAAAACAAATTTTAGAGATAAAAAAAGGTTAGAAATCTGGCAATACAAACAAAGCATTTATAATTCATTATGTAAAATCTTTATTATAGTTGGTATTATTGATATCGCTTTGTCTTTCGTAGTTTCTATATTTATATAAAATTCACTATTGAAAGTAAATACTATGCTTTATATAGAAGTGAGGAGATTATGAAAAAAAGATTTTATACTCAAATAAAATCAAATAATTTAAAAAAAAATCCACAGTTAATGTAGCTGTGGATTTTTCATGCGCTTTAGTAAGATAAAGTACCATATAATTAAACTCTAGGATATATAGGGAGGTAATGTGATGAATAAAGTTATAATAGATGGAAACCAATTATCTATTGAACAATTTATAAACGTTGTAAGAAAGAATTACAAAGTAGAATTGTCAAAAAGGGCAACAACTAAAATAAAAAGCTCTAGAGGTTTAGTTGATGAATGGGTTAATAATGAAAAGATAGTCTATGGTATTACTACTGGATTTGGTAAATTTAGTGATGTATTTATTACTAAGGATGAGACAGAAACTTTACAAAAGAACCTTATAATAAGTCATGCTTGTGGAGTAGGGGAAGCTCTTGATGAGGAAGTTGTTAGGGGGGTTATGCTTCTTAGGGCTAATGCTTTGGCCAAAGGTTTTTCCGGAATAAGGTTATCCACCCTTGAAACTTTAATGGATATGTTGAACAAAGGTGTACATCCAGTAATACCAGAAAAAGGCTCATTAGGTTCTAGTGGAGATTTAGCTCCATTAGCCCATATGGTACTTGTGATGTTAGGTGAGGGAGAGGCTTTTTATGAAGGAAAAAGAATATCTGGAAAAGAAGCTATGAAACTTGCTGAAATTTCACCAGTAGTTCTTACTTCTAAAGAAGGATTAGCCCTTATTAATGGTACTCAAGTAATGACTTCCATAGGTGCACTTACTATATATGATAGTATGATCCTGGGTAAGACTGCTGATGTAGCTGCTGCTTTAACAATAGAGGGACTAAAAGGTATAGTAACAGCCTATGATGAAAAAGTTCATAACGTAAGGCCGCACAGGGGACAAATAGATACAGCTAAAAACTTATTAAAACTATTAAAAGATAGCAATATGACAACTACCCAAGGAGAAATACGAGTACAAGATGCTTATTCTTTGCGATGTATTCCTCAAGTTCATGGAGCAAGCAAGGATGCAATTGATTATGTAGCCGAAAAGGTAAATATTGAAATTAATGCTGCTACTGATAATCCACTTATTTTTAAAGATGAAGAAGAAGTAATATCTGGTGGTAATTTTCATGGTCAACCAATGGCTTTAAGTTTTGACTTTTTAGGTATAAGTTTAGCAGAACTAGCTAATATATCTGAAAGAAGGCTGGAAAGGTTAGTAAATCCTTCATTGAGTGGCTTACCAGCTTTTCTTGTAGAAAATGGTGGATTAAATTCTGGATTTATGATTGTACAATATGCTGCTGCATCTTTAGTTTCAGAAAATAAAGTTTTAGCCCATCCAGCTAGTGTTGATTCTATACCTTCTTCAGCTAATCAAGAAGATCATGTATCAATGGGTACTATTGCAGCAAGGAAAGCTAGGAATATTCTAGATAATACCCGAAAAGTTTTAGCAATGGAAATATTGACTGCATGTCAAGGAATTGACCTACAAGGCAATAAGGGATTAGGAAAAGGAACAAAAATAGCTTATAATATAGTTAGGGAAGAAATTGAAAAAATAGAACATGATAAAATAATGTATAAAGAAATAAATAAATGTGAAGAAATTCTTAAAAACAATACTATTTTAGAAAGTATTGAAAATGATATAGGTAAATTAAACTAAAAAGGAGGAGTTTATATGGCTGATAATATTAATATTTCAAAAGCTATGACAATTAAGCTTAATAATGAACTACCTTCTATGCCAGAGTTTGTAGAAGGTATAAGAAGGGCACCAAAAAGAGAATTAAACTTGAATCAAAGAGAAATAGAAATAGCTCTTAAGAATGCATTACGTTATATACCTGAAGAATTACATGAAACTCTAGCTCCTGAATTTTTAGATGAGTTATTAACTGGAGGAAGGATTTATGGATATCGATTTAGACCAGAAGGAAGAATAAAAGGAAAATCCATTGATGAATACAAAGGGAGATGTATTGAAGGTAAAGCTTTTCAAGTGATGATTGATAATAATTTAGATTTTGATGTAGCTTTATATCCATATGAACTAGTAACCTATGGTGAAACAGGGCAAGTATGCCAAAACTGGATGCAGTATAGACTTATAAAAAAATACTTAGAAGAATTAACAGAAGAGCAAACATTGGTTATAGCTTCTGGTCATCCTTTAGGACTTTTTAAATCCCATCCAAATAGTCCAAGAGTTATAATAACTAATGCTTTAATGGTAGGAATGTTTGACGATCAAGAAAACTGGATTAAAGCTCAAGCAATGGGAGTGGCAAACTATGGTCAAATGACAGCAGGAGGTTGGATGTATATAGGACCACAAGGAATAGTTCATGGTACCTATAATACTATTTTAAATGCTGGAAGAATTAGGTTGGGA
>DATGTQ010000221.1 GCA_035301805.1 Tissierellales bacterium | reverse complement strand
GAGAAACTCGTAGAATCAATTGATATTGAGCAAATTACCTCCAAAATAATAGCAAATATTGAAGATTTTAGATTTATGGTAAATACACATAAGTTTAAATATCAGGATGTTACGTGAAATTGATTTGGTGCGAAACTTGAGAACATAATATGTTGATTATGGTAGATGGATTTATAGCTACAGCTGCATTCCTTTGTGCATATTCCATTCAAAAGAAGATTGTAGAAAATGCTATTTTTTGTCACCAAAGTGATGAATATGGACATGTGAAAATGCTTGATTTTATTGGTGCAACACCTTTATTGAAATTAAATCTGCGCTTGGGAGAAGGAACAGGTTGTGCTATTACTTATCCAATAATTACCTCCGCTGTCAATTTTATGAATGAGATGACAAGCTTTGAAAGTGCAAATGTCAGTACTAAAAAAGAATAAAATGAAGAAAGAAATCACTGTTTTTCTACATGCTTTAATGTTTTATACTCGTATTCCTTGTTCTAAAAAAATAATTTTTTCTCCAGATTATTTGAATCAAGCTACTAGATATTTTCCTCTCATAGGGTGGATTGTTGGGATAGGTATAACAGGAATTTATGGACTTAGTAATTCTATTTTTCCACCAAGCATAAGTCTAATTTTACTACTCATCACTTCTGTTTTGATAACGGGAGCTTTTCATGAAGATGGTTTTGCAGATGTTTGTGATGGATTTGGAGGAGGATGGACTAAATTACAAATATTGGAGATTATGAAAGACAGTCGATCAGGAGCATATGCCCTAATTGGTACTATCTTACTCTACTTATTAAAATTTACTACATTATATGAACTAACCCATCAAACATTTTATAGGTTTTTATTAGTAGTTATTCTCTCGCATGTATTAAGTCGATTAGCTGCTGTCTATATCATGTTCACAGAATCTTATGTAAGAGAAGATGAGTTAAGCAAAGCTAAACCTATTGCAAAAGAACTTAGCACTGTCAACTTTCTAATCGCTATATCTTGGGTTATTCCTATATTTATACTTTTACAACATCCCTTATTTCTTTTGATTATTCTACCTGTATTATTAACGGCAATACTGCTTAGAAGGTACTTTAGTAAATGGATTGGTGGTTATACTGGTGATTGTCTAGGAGCCGCTCAACAAATAACAGAAATTATTATATTATTATGCAGTTTGGTTATATGCAAGTATATTTAGTTCGTCACACCACACCCGATATTGCTAAGGCGATATGCTATGGACAAAGTGATTTAGAAATAAACACTCAAGTTTTTGAAAAAGAATTAAAGCAAATACGGTCTAAACTTCCACTAGATATCGAAAAATTCTATACTAGTCCATTAAAACGCTGCGAAAAATTATGCGAATCTTTAAGTCTAGAATATGAAATAGACCCACGGTTAATGGAATTAAATTTTGGAGAATGGGAATTAAAAGAATGGGAAACTATTCCAAAGATAGAACTGAATCCATGGATAGAAGACTATGTCAACCTTTCTCCTCCTAAAGGAGAAAGCTATCAAACTTTACATAATCGCTGTATAGATTTTTTAGAAAATCTTACTCAGACTCCTTACAAAAAAGTAGCTGTTATCACCCATGCAGGAAATATCCGAAGTATGATTAGCCATCTTTTAGGAATAAGTCTAGAGAATTCTTTCCGAATACAGCTAAGTTATGGAATGGTGGTTGAATTTAAGCTCAATAAAGAATTATCGTGGAGTAAATTAATTTCGATGCAACCTTTACAATAAGAATGTTATTTGGCTTACATCTTTAAAGGATTTTCTATATCCCCCGATAAACCTATGTGCTTCATCACGATAGTACGTTCTTTATTTTTTTTGGTTAATTCCTGATAAATAAAACTTGAATACTCCATACCTACTTCTTCAAGATCTTCCAAAGAAGCAGAATAATATATGTTTTTTATCCCTGAAAAATACATAGCACTTAAACACATAGGACAAGGATGGCCACTTGCATACATGGTAGAACTGGATAAGTTTAAACTACCTAATTTTTCTTGTGCTTTACGAATAGCTAATAATTCGGCATGCCCACTAATGTCATTTTTAATATGCAACTCATTTACGCCTTCCGCTATAATCTGATTATCTTTTACCAGTACCGCTCCAAAAGGTTGTCCCCCTTCTTCTACATTCTTTACAGCCAATTCTATGGCTCGTTTCATAAATTTATTCATCTATTTTTAATTTTTATAAATTTAAAAAAATATTTTAGGACCACTACTTAGAAACAACAGTTATAATTGCAGTTACCTACCTTCTCAAAAAAAATGATTTTTTTATCTTTCTTTTTCTATTTTTAAACATATATTCTAGAAAGTATCATATAAACACAAAATAGGAGGCAAATATAAACTTATCACAATATTTTGCTAATTAAATTAAACAAACATCATATTACATATATTTAAATTAGATTTACAATACAAACAAAATAAATTATTAATTTAAAACTATTATTATGGACAATCTAAAATGGAAAGGACGCTGGAATCAGATTAAAGGTAAAGTTAAATCCACTTATGCTGATCTTACAGACAATGATCTTATGTACGCTGAAGGTAAAGAAGAAGAACTATTAGGTAAACTTCAGAAAAAAACTGGCAAATCAAGAGAAGAAGTTAACAGTTGGTTGAATAGTTTATAAACTATCAAATAATACATAAGTACAAACTTGTACTTATGTATTATTTCTTAAAAACTATACTATTATGGGAAGAATACTATATACAATAGCGGTACTTTTAATTATCATTTGGGCTATTACTTTTCTAGGAGGAATGGTAACTGGCGGATTAATTCATATTATTCTGGTAATTGCAGTAATAATGATCATTATCAACCTTCTAGGAGGAAATAGCAGTAAGAGAAGACTATAAATTATTAATCTATAAAAACAAAAAGATGTGTACTAGAAATTCTAATACACATCTTTATAATTATTAGGTGGGAGTATAATTTAAGCTTTAGTTGTTTCCAGTACTTCTTGTTTTTCTTCTAAAGCTTCTACTTCTTTTTCATCCATCAAATAGCGTTTCTTACTATCATCTAGCTCGTCCATCCAATCGGTATGATGTTCGATGGCTTCTGTTCCTGTAATAACAGATTTGAAAGTTTTATCTCTATAGGTTAGAATATTATCCTCTTTATCTTTTAACCACTCTTTAAACATATCTCCTACTTTATCAATATTAAAATCAGGATAATCCGTATATGAAATCAAATCCTTAATATAAGCTGCTTGAAAATCTACATCCCCATTTGCATCTTCTACTTTATCATACTCTGATAACCATTGGTCGATATCTTTACGTCGTTCTTCTTTAGATGGCATTTCAAATTTATCCATCATATAATCTCTCGCTAACCAAGCTTGTGTATCGAACATATTAAAAGTATAATATTGGTCTTGCATTCCTAAATAAATAAGTTGAGGAAGCTCTTGGAAGAAAATTCCTTTATATAGATTATCAGGATATAGATTGTTTTTGGTTTTCAATCTTTAATATTCTGGTAAGAACGGAAACTTATGTTAATTT
>DATGTQ010000220.1 GCA_035301805.1 Tissierellales bacterium | reverse complement strand
GCCATATTAGGAATTCTAGCACTAATAGCGGTACCAAGACTAGCAGGTACAACGAGGAAAGCTGATATAAGTGCACATAATGCAAATGTAAGAAGTTTAGAAAGTGCAGCAACTATGTATATTGCAGAAAATACTAATATTAAGGAGGATGTGGAGTGGGCTGGAGGAGATGGTGAAGGATGGGAAGAATATGTTCAAGAATGGCCAAAAGTACCAGAAAGTATAGATGGCGATGAATACAAAGTTATTATAAGCAAAGATGGGGCTATAGAAGTACTGCCACCTAAGGTAGATGAATAGGAAAACTCCATTTTAAAAGAAAAGTAATTTTATTTTATACCATAGAAATTATTTGAAGGGGTAAGATTATGCCTATACTAATATTTATTTTAGGCACAGCTTTAGGCTCATTTTTAAATGTATGTATATATAGAATGCCAAGAAAAAAGTCTATAATTTTTCCACCCTCCCGTTGTACAAGATGTAATAAGTTGTTAAAATGCTATGAGCTTGTGCCTATATTTAGCTTTTTGTTTCAAAAAGGAAAGTGTAGATACTGTGGAGAATCTATTTCTCCTCAGTATCCTTTTGTTGAATTTTTAAATGGTCTATTATATTTAATACTTTATTATAGGTTTAATTTAGGTCTAGATTTTATATTTTACAGCATTATATTTAGTATTTTAATAGTTATTAGTTTCATAGATATAAATTTTCAGGTTATTCCAAATTCCATTAATGTTCTTTTATTTATTACAGCTATTCTATACAAAATTTTTCAACATCTATTATATAGTACATGGCCTAAAATTTTTAACAGTATATTAGGACTTATTATTTCGGGAGGAGTTTTTTTACTTATAGCAATTTTATCTAAAGGTGGTATAGGTGGAGGAGATATAAAACTTATAGGAGTATTAGGATTTATTTTAGGATTTAAAATGTCTATTTTAAATATGGTTTTATCATTTTTACTTGGTGCAATTATATCTGTATTTTTATTATTATTAAATATTAAAGAAATAAGGGATCAAATACCCTTTGGTCCATTTATATGTTTATCTTTTATAGTAACGGTTCTATGGGGAAATAAAATTATTTACTGGTATTTGTTTATAATATGGGGGGAATAAATATGGGTTTGTCATCTCTTTTTAATAAAAAAGTAGTTTCTATAGATCTAGGTTCTTATGAAACTAAAGTTGTAGAAGGAAGAATAAAAAACAAAGAGGTAGAAATAAATAAATATTTTTCTTTTTTAACTCCAGAAAAAGCCTATGAAAATGGGTACATAATTAATAAGGAACTTTTGTCTTATAGTTTAGAAGAAGGGCTTTCTAAAAATGAAATTAGGACAAAAAATGCTTATATGAACATTAAAAGTTCCTCTGTTTTCACAAGGGAAATTACTCTTCCTAATGTAGGTAAAGAGGAAATTGATGGAATATTAAAATATAAATTAGAAGAATATTTACCTATAGAGACAAAAGAATATATAGTGCAGTATAGAATTGTGGAGAAAATTGAAGAAAACTATAGACAAAAACAGAATATTCTTTTAATAGCTATTCCTAAAGAAATAGTAGAAGGCCATTTCTGTCTTCTAAAAAACATAGGTTTGGAACCTAAAGTATTAGATTTTCAATCAAATAGCATTGCGAAGCTTATAGATTATAGTTTTAGTATAAACAATAAATATGAAACAAAAGAAAAGACCTTTGCTTTAATAGATTTAGGTCATAGCAATACAAATATAACAATTTTAAAGGATGGTTATATACAGGTAGCACGTATCATTGATGTTGGTGGTAAAGATTTAAAGAAAGACATAGTTAATGAAAGTGCTGAAGATATTATGGGAAAAATTCATACTGTATTTAAATACTATATATCAAGAGAAATAGAAAATGAAATTCATAGTATTTTATTATGTGGAGGACTATCAAATATAGAAAATGTGGACAAACTATTTGAGGATTATTATAATATTCCTACTATATTAATTGAAAATATAGACGGAATATTTATCATGAAGGATACGAATAAATATATGAATTGCATAGGTTCTTTAATTAGGAATGAGGATGAGTAAAATGAAGGATTTAAACTTTTTTGAACCGTATATAGAGAAAAAAGAGTTTAAAATAGAAAAAGAGAAGTTAACTTATTTAAGTATATTAGTATTTGTTTTATTTATTGTAATTTTAGGTGTAAAAAATCAAATTAAAATAAAAAGTTTAAATAACGAGGTTTCCCAACTTAGAAATCAGGTGGAAAATGAAAAAAATAAAGGGAAAGTAGAAGAATTATTAAGTGAGCAGGAAAAAGTAGATAAGATTAAGGAAAATATGACAAAAATTAAATTAGCTGATGAAAAGATAGAAGAATATGATTTAATAAATGAAGAATTATTACAAGTCATTAGCAGTAAAATGCCAGAAGATATCCTTTTAACTTCAATAAATGGAGATATAAACTCTATAGAGTTATATGGGGTGTCAAAAGATAAATATTCAATTGCAAAATTCCAATATAGTTTACAGGATACTGAAATTTTTCTTAATACTTTTATTTCAAATATATTACTAGAAAATAGCAAATACAACTTCTCTATCCACCTAAAATTAAGGGACGAGGAGAGTGGGATTGATGATGAAATTAACTAAAAGAGAAAAAAGTCTTATTCTTCTACTGATAATAATTATTATTTTTTGGGGAATTAATAATTTTATTTTTTTACCTCAGAAAAATAAAATTATTAATTTAAAGTCGGAGAAGGTAAAATATGAAGAGGAAATAAAGAAAGTCAACACTCTGTTAGATGAATATGAGAAGTCAAAAGGTAATTTTAATAACTTAAGTAATGAAAGTCAAAGGTTATTAAATGGATATTTCCCTAATATAGAACAAGCTGAAATATTGTATGTTTTAAATGAATTAATTGATATTTCTAATTTAAAGGTTGTTAATATAGATTTTGCAGAAACGGAAGTTGAAGAAAAAAGTGAGTCAGAGGAATTGACTATAGAATTTATGGATACAACCCTATTTTACGAAGGGAAATATGAAGAATTATTAGATTTCATTTCTAGAGTGAAAAAATCTTCGAGAAAATTTATTGTTACTAATTTAAAAATAGATAGGAATGAGGGAAAGATTATGGGAGAGATAACCCTTAGAGCCTATAGTATATTGGATGTATTTCCAGAAGGTGAAAATACAATAAATATAGAAAATATTTCGAAAGAAGAAAGAAAAAATCCTTTCGCACCCTATAATAACTAATCCTTTAGACTTAAGGCCTAATATAGGTAATTATGGTATTTGAATATATCTATACATAAAATTTCCCACAGTTATATATTGATTTCTATATATAATCTTTAATAGCTAGTATTATGTGATTGGGGAATGAGATGTTTGGGTTAATAAACTGAGTAAAATTTCTAGTTTTAGTCTATTTGCTAATTAGACAGATTTAGAAGGACTAAAAATATGGTGTTTCCTATGAAAAATGTTCTTATAGTAATATCTAAATAAGGCTAGGTGTTTGACCTAGCCTTACTTATACTACACTATAAAAGCATCATACCCATCTGTCTTCAATTGTCGTACAAGCTTTTCCGCATTTGCCCTAACACTAAATGCTCCTACTTGAACTTTGTATAAGCCACCTGATCTGACTATTATGGTTTCATAACCTTTACCTTTTAGCTCATTTACTAATTTTTCAGCATTTGCTCTAATACTGAAGGCACCAACCTGTACCCTGTATAATTTTTCAGGGATATAGCTAATTCCAAGAAAGCTTAAAATACCTTTTGAAATAGCTTCCGCAAAATCATCTTGTCTGTATCTCAATAAGTTCGCGTCTTGACTATTTGTTATAAAAGCTGTCTCTACAAGTACAGCAGTCATTTTAGTTTCTCGTAACACTGCAAAATTGGCAGTTTTTGTCCCTCTGTTCTTAGTATATACTCCAGCACTGATTATTGCATTTTGTATAGAGCGGGATAATAGAGCCGCTTTTGTAGCACCTGGATAACTATAGGTTTCTACTCCTTGAGCACTAGGATCACTATAAGCATTTGAATGAATAGATATAAAATAATCTGCATTAGCATTATTAGCTTTTCTAGCCCTATCGGAAAGTCCTACGAAAACATCTGTAGTTCTAGAGTAAAGTACTTCTAAATTATGTCTCTTCAATATTTTCCCGATTTTTAAGGTAATAGATAAAACCACATCTTTTTCTTTTAAACCATTACCTACTGCACCAGGGTCCCCACCACCATGACCAGGGTCTAAAAATATTTTTGTCATAAATTCCACCTCCTTTCTAGTTATAAATTTTTATCTTTCTATCTATTAAATAGTTTTTTTTAGATCTTTTTACTATAGGGAATTGTAAAAAAATTATAAAGAGTTCCTTTTTCTATTTAGATAAAGTTAGGAATGATACCAACTGTTTCATAGTAATCCTGTATTATATAAAGGAGCATTATTTATTATTATAAAAAGGGGATATTTTGTATGAAAAAAGTGTTAAAACATGAATCTGGAATGGTAAAGGAAGTTAAAATTGGTTTTTCATGGACTACTTTCTTTTTTGGATTATTTGTACCACTTATAAGGGGGGATTTAAAATGGGCATTGATTATGTTAGGAATCGCTTTTCTTGCTGGAGTGCCAACAATGGGTATAGGGTCAATAGTTAGTAATATAATATTTGCATTCATATATAATAAATTATACATTAGAGAGTTATTAGAAAAAGGTTATAGGCCACAAAATGAAGAAGATTATGTTGCTATAAGTAGTTATACCAATAGTTAATATAGGGGACTATATGATTAATTAGGTAATTTAAGAACCCTTAGGTTAGCTAATCCAAAGGTTCTTAATTTTTAAAAATAAAGTATAATTATTTAATCATATTAGTATCAAGAATAGTATAATTAGCTCTATGGATATATAAACTTTTACCATCTATATTTAATCTTGTAGTTTTTGGAATGTTATCAGGTACAGTTACATAAACTGAATTTCCTTGATATACCCCTATAGGTATTCCTAATTGACTTGATATAATAATGGTCTTTTCTTTTCCTAATTTATTTTTAATGTCATTAACGAATCTGTCAATTGGAACAAATCCCCCTCCCTTAGAAGTTTCAATATTTTCTGGGACTTCGTACTCTTCTACCATATCTAAACCTTCCTCAGCAAATATAGTAGTATCTCCTACTTGTAACATTTGATTTCCATCTACGGTTATTTCTAGCACTGATGACTTAAACCCTTCAGATTCTTTATCAAAGTTAGCATTATTTTTAAGTAAACCAACAGTTACCTTATTACCTTTCACAGTTAAAGTTTTGTTGCCATTGTGGTCGAAAGTAGAAACCTCAAATTCTTGTCCTCGTATAATATAGTTACAGTTTAAATACTGTAACTTCTTTTCAATCTCACTTTCTCGTGAGATAATAATTGTA
>DATGTQ010000219.1 GCA_035301805.1 Tissierellales bacterium | reverse complement strand
AGGCGTAAGTCTATTTAAGGAAGACAATGCTTCAAGGACAGTTACTACGACCCCTATCTGTACAATTATTATCTCACGAGAAAGTGAGATTGAAAAGAAGTTACAGTATTTAAACTGTAACTATATTATACGAGGACAATTAAATTCTGAACAATGGTATAATAAAAATATAAATATTTGGGAGGAATTTAAATGGCTAAACACTATGAGGAAGGATTTAAAAAGCAAATAGTAGCTCTATATAATAATGGCAAGTCTTTGGCAGACATTAACAGAGAATATGGGATTGCAAAATCAACTATAAAAACATGGGTAGAAAGATATAATGATTCAGGTTCATTTAAAATTGATGATAATAGAACTGAAGAGGAAAAAGAGTTAATTGAGCTAAGAAAAAAAGTAAAGCAATTAGAAATGGAAAATGATATTTTAAAGCAGGCAGCGTTAATACTAGGCAGAAAATAGACCTAGTTATCTCCAATAGGGATAAATATAGTATTAGCGCAATGTGTAAGCTTCTTAAGGTTCCAAGAAGCCTTGTATATTATCATCTAGGTAAAAGGCAGGAAGATAATAAGGTTTCTGAAGAAGAAGTTAAATTAGAAAATGAAATTATTAAAATTTTTAGGGAAAGTAGAAATAATTATGGAACTAGAAAAATAAAAAAGGAATTACAACGTAGGGGAATTGTTGCCTCTAGACGGAAAATAGGCAATATCATGAAAAAATATTCCCTAGTATCTAATTACACTGTGGCACAATATAAGGTGGGGAAAAGTAAATGTAATGAAGATAAAATAGAAAATGTGGTAAATAGGGAATTTGATGATAGGGAAACATTAGAAGTAGTAGTAAGCGATCTGACCTATATAAGGGTTAATAATAAATGGTGCTATGCATGTACCTTGTTAGATTTACACAATAAAGAGGTTATAGGATATTCTGTTGGGGAAAATAGAGATGCAGAACTTGTATACCAGGCATTCCTTAGCTGTAAATACCCCTTATCTGAAATAGAAATATTTCACACTAATAGGGGCAACGAATTTAAAAATAAATTAATAGATGAAACAATTTCTACTTTTGGAATTAGGAGATCATTAAGTTCCAAGGGTTGTCCATATGATAATTCACCAGCTGAAAGTTTCAATAATATATTAAAAGTTGAGTGCATAAAGGGTAAGAAATTCAATACTCTAGAGGAGTTAGAACTTGAACTAATGGATTATATTAATTGGTATAATAATCATGGATTACATGGATTATTAGACTATTTAACACCAAAGGGATATAAGGAAAAACAATTAGGGGCCAAATAATTAGTCCTAAGGGATTCAAGGAATAAAATTTCCTGTGAATTTGCATCTATATAAAAAGATTATTTTTTGATCCTGTCAAGGGCGAGCGATAGCGAGTTTATTTACCCTTGACTGGAGCAAATAAATAATCTTAGAATTGCAAATAAATTCATAGGGATTTATATAAATTGTTCGGTAAAAATATGTCCAAAAAAGTGTTGACATATCAATCTTTACCATTAGAAGAGAGAAAACTAGCAGATATATTCCTGGATTTTGTACAAAACAGAAAAAAACAACAAGGTACTTTAATGTCTCAATTTTTATATATGGATGACATAGAAAAGATACAAAATGAAATTAAGGAGTTTAAATTTAGCTATAGCACAGTTGAACCTAAAGGGTCAATATCATTTAAGGAATTGACAACACGTGATATCTATATATGCCAAACCAAAAGGAATAGGTAACCCAATACCAATTGAGAGAGTTAGTAATGCAATAGTAAATATACAGCATAAATTGGAAATATCTATTAAAGGACAAGTTTACTATAGTGATGCATATATACAGTGGGAAAATGGGATTCCTAGCATAAGATGCGGCAAAGCAGTTCGAATTTCTATACCTAATTTTGGGAGTACTGAATATCATTATTTCAATATAAAAGTTGACTTCATTGGAACCCTGAATGAAAGAATACGTGATTTATGTTTTATTAGGGACATGACAAAACATAAGGAATTCTCTATAGATAAATCTAGAATTCCATTTGAAAATTTTAACTTTGAACACGAAGAGGATCTTTATGAAAAGATTAATAATTTAAAGCTTTTAAAACAGCGTCTAGAATACTATGGTGTAAAAGCAGGCTTAAATCTTGATATTCTTACAGATGGAGATGATATTAAGCTATCGATAGTTATGGAAGAGAATCCACCTATTAGTAAATATAATATTGACTTATCAGAATCACGTATATTGAAGATGAAAATAGCTAACATTGCTATTTTATTAATGGTGGAAGAAGACATGGAGGAAGGTTGTTATAAACTTAAAGATTTTTTTGCAAATACTTGGGATGTTACTTATGTTTTAACTGAAACAACGGAACACATACCCATGAGTCAATTTTTGGTTCTGGGTAAAGAAGGATTATTAGCAGATAATATTAATTTACAGAAGATTATAAATGATATAAAAAGAAATCATAGCGAAAATAAAAATATTGGATATGTAAATACATTTTTATTAGAGGCCATTAAGGCCTATGATGAATGTAGTGCTCAACAAACCGAACTAAGATATTTAATAGAAAACCTATCTAGGTGGCTTTATGAACAAAGTAAGGAAGATTATACTTTTTTAAATCTAGCCCAAGTTAAATACAGGATAGGTAGATTGGATAATATTGATATTGATAAAATAATGCATATGAGGGGCATATGTAAAGACAATATAGAAATGTTAGCAGGAATTTCTATTTTATTAGATGAAAAGGAACAAGCAAGGGATTTAATCAATAAAATGGATAAGGAGGAAAGGGAAATATTTATGGACTATCCTATTTGTTATCTTCTAGGAAATAAAGAAATTGGTTAGAACTTAGAGATCTTCTAATTTGATTTATAAAGTTAATAAATATAAAATTATAATTACAAAGGTAAAAACACGGTCTGGTTGGTAGTACAGGCGTAGCATATTGCTATTATTAATCTGCCTCCTTGGTTGTCCATTCTTTGTTTATATTATATTAGAGAGGAATTAATATGAACAAAGTAGCACTAACATTAACAGTCTATTTTAATGGACAATTTTGGATAGGGATATATGAACGTGTATCTGATGGGAAATTAGAAGTTAGCAAGATTACTTTTGGATTAGAACCAAAGGATTATGAGGTTTATAGCTTTATTCTTGAAAATTGGAGATATTTAAGATTTCGTCTAGCTGTTGAAGATAATACTAAGGCTAATACAAAAATAAATCTTAAAAGGATGCAAAGAGAAATTAATAAACAATTAAAAAGTAAAGGCATAGGAACGAAATCTCAACAGGCATTAAAATTGCAACATGAACAAAATAAACTAGAGAGAAAGGCTGTAAGTAAGAGAAGAAAGAAGAGGAAAAGAAAATTCAGCTTGAATTAAGGCAGCAAAAGAAAAAGGCGAAACACCGAGATAGATAAATTTTGAAAGGTAATTAGCTTTATTAGGTATAAGGTGATTGATATAAACTAAGAGCTGGGGTATTAAAAAACATTAATGATTGTTAGAATAGTTTTTAGTTTAGGACTTAGAATTAAATTTTAACTATTAATCGAGAGTGAAACAGATCTAATTGAAGAATTTAGATAATTCACATAATGAAGTATGGTAAGGGGATGTATCAGTGAAAAAACAATTATCGGAAATGACTTTAGCAGAGTTATGGATTTTATTTCCTATTATTCTAAAAGACCATAATCCAGATTATATCAAGTGGTATGAACTGGAGAAAGAAAACATCATAAAATGTGTAGGCTTAGAAAATATTAAGCGAATTAACCATATTGGAAGTAGTGCAATAAGTGGCTTGATTGCAAAACCGATTGTGGATATTCTAATGGAGGTTGATAGAAATTTAGACATGGAACAGATAAAAATTATTCTTATAGATAATGGATGGATACTAATGCATGAAGGAAATAAGGGAAATGAAGGAATTGTACTTAACAAGGGGTATACACCTGATGGATTTGCTGAAAAGGTATATCATCTTCATGTTCGATATTTTGATGACTGGGACGAGCTTTATTTCAGGGATTATCTTTTAGTGCATAACAATATTGCTAAGGAGTATGAGAAGTTTAAGTTAAGTTTGTTACAAAAGTATGAGAATAATCGTGATGGATATACTGAGGCAAAGACACATTTTATTAAGAAATACACAGAGAAAGCAAGAGAAGAATTTGAAGGTAGATATAATCCGGAGAATTAAAGTTTCCTTAAAATAAAAAAGGCTATTTCATAACTAATCAATTAGTTATGAAACAGCCTTTTTTATTTTAGTAAAGCGTTTATTTTTTCTTATTTTCCTCGGTGATAGTTTTAAGAAAATTTGAAAGACTTTTAATTTGTTTAGTATTTAATTCTTTTGCACTGTCTAAGAGCTCTTTTAAGCCATCTTCAACAGTCGTAGAAGAATCTTCTGATGCAAAAAAATCAGCTAGGGTTATACCGAAGACATCACATATTTTTTGAATAGTAGGGACATCGGGTATTCTGTGCCCATTCTCTAATTTACTTATTACAGGTTGGGAAACATTACAGTAGTCTGCTAATTCACTAGTGGTCATATTATGCTTATCTCTTAATTGTCTAATTCTTTTTCCAACGTCCATTTTTATTCTCCTAACATTCTATAATGGAATAATTATTGTAATTTTATTCTATAATTATAAGGTTTATATAACAATGGTGTTTCTAATATCGAATAAAATACTTGACAAATATTCTAAAATAGAATAAAATCTAAAGTAGAAAGATGATTCAGAATATATAATCAAATGTTTCTTTTAAATTTTATACTGATAAATGATATATACAATTATATTTTTTAATAATTACTTTTAGAGGGAAAGGGGTGAGTTTAATAGGAAAAAATAGACTAATTTTTAGTTAAACATTTGGACGATGCGGTTTAAGATAGTTAATGAGAAAGGAGAAAAAATGGATAGTAAAAAAGTTGCTAAATTAGCAAAACATCTAATTAATTATTCAGTTGAATTAGAAAAAGGAGAAAATATTTTAATAGAGACCTTTGATGGAGGGGACGAACTAGTTAATACGCTTATAGAAGAGGTACATAATGTAGGAGGGAATGCATTTTTAAGTGTAAAATCAAATAAAATCCTTAGAAAACTTTTATTAAATGGAACTGAAGAACAAATAGAGCGTATGGCAAAGATTGAATGTGACAGGATGGATCAAATGGATGCATATATAGGTATAGAAGGTGTAAACAATAAATGTGAACTAAGTGATGTACCTATTAAGAAAATATGCTCCTATTTAAAACTCTATAATTATCCACTACATTGTA
>DATGTQ010000218.1 GCA_035301805.1 Tissierellales bacterium | reverse complement strand
TTCTCTTTCTTCTGGAGCTTTATCTATATTATCATAACTCATTACTTCTCCCGCTCCAGATCTTTGACTTAATACTGTAGTAATAGCTGCTGTTAATGTAGTTTTACCATGGTCAACGTGACCTATTGTTCCTATATTTACGTGAGGTTTATTTCTTTCAAATTTTTCTTTTCCCATTTTAATACTTCCTCCTTATTCTTTATTCCCTAATACTTTTTCTAAAATACTATTTGGCACAGGTTCATAATGGTCAAATTGCATAGTATAAGTTCCTCTACCTTGAGTATTAGAACGTAAAACTGTTGCATATCCAAACATTTCAGAAAGAGGCACATATCCTCTAATTACCTGAACACCTCTTACAGATTCCATTCCTTCTATAGTACCTCTTCTTCCATTTATATCACCCATTACGTCACCCATATATTCTTCTGGCACAGTTACTTCAACTTTCATAATAGGTTCAAGAAGAGCTGGATTAGCTTTTCTCATGGCTTCTTTAAAGGCCATAGAACCTGCAATTTTAAAAGCCATTTCCGAAGAGTCTACTTCGTGATATGAACCATCATACAATGTTACCTTTACATCCATTACTGGATAACCACCTAATATACCACTTTGAAGTGCTCCTCGTATACCTTCATCTACTGATGGTATATATTCTTTTGGTATTACTCCTCCAGTTATCTTATTTACAAATTCATAACCTTCACCTGGTTCAACTTTTATCTTTACGTGACCGTATTGACCACGACCACCAGATTGTCTTATATGTTTTGTTTCCACTTCTACTGGCTTAGTAATTGTTTCTTTATAAGCAACCTGAGGGCTACCTACATTAGCCTCTACTTTAAACTCTCTTAAAAGCCTATCTACTATAATCTCTAAATGTAGTTCTCCCATTCCGGAGATTATAATTTGCCCTGTCTCCTCATTAGTGAAAGTTTTAAACGTAGGATCTTCTTCAGCAAGCTTTGTTAGAGCTATAGTCATCTTTTCTTGGCTGGCTTTAGTCTTTGGTTCTATAGCTACGTCAATTACCGGTTCTGGAAATTCCATAGATTCTAATATAATTGGATGTTCATCATTACTTAGAGTATCTCCTGTTCCAGTACTTTTTAAACCTACTGCAGCTGCTATATCCCCTGCATGTACTTTTTCAACTTCTTCTCTTTTATTTGCATGCATAAGAAGAATTCTACCAATTCTTTCTTTCTTATTTTTAGTTGTATTTAAAACATAACTTCCTGATTTTAAAGTTCCTGAATAAACTCTAAAATATGCAAGTTTCCCTACATAAGGATCCGTTACTATTTTAAATGCTAACGCTGAGAAAGGTTCATCATCAGATGATATTCTTTCTTCCTCTTCTTCAGACTCTACAGCTACACCTTTTATCGGTGGTATATCTATAGGAGAAGGCATATAATCTACTATGGCATCTAATAATGGCTGAACTCCTTTATTTTTATAAGAAGAACCACAAAATACTGGTGTAATTTTAGCATCAATAGTAGCCTTTCGTATAACTTTATTTATTTCATCAGAAGTTATTTCCTCTCCTTCTAGATACTTAATCATTAATTCCTCATCATATTCTGCTAAAGTCTCTAGCATTTTTTCTCTATATTCTTCCGCTAAGTCTACCATATCTTTAGGAATATCTGTCACTTCTATTTTTTCACCTAAATCATCATGATAAACAGTAGCATTCATGTCAATTAAATTAACTATACCAATAAAATTATCTTCTTTTCCTATAGGTAATTGTACTGGAACTGGTGATGCTTTTAAACGTTCCTCTATCATATTTACAACCCTATAGAAATCTGCCCCAAGGATATCCATTTTATTAACAAATGCTAATCGTGGAACTTGATATTTATCAGCTTGTCGCCAAACTGTCTCAGATTGTGGTTCCACTCCACCTTTTGCACAGAAAAGTGCTACTGCACCATCGAGAACACGAAGAGATCTTTCTACTTCAACAGTAAAGTCCACGTGTCCTGGTGTGTCGATGATGTTAATTCTGTGGTTCCTCCAATGACATGTTGTAGCAGCAGATGTAATTGTAATTCCTCTTTCCTGCTCTTGCTCCATCCAATCCATTTGAGCTGAACCTTCATGAGTTTCTCCTAGTTTATGGATTTTTCCAGTGTAAAATAATATTCTTTCAGTTGTAGTCGTTTTTCCTGCATCTATATGAGCCATTATACCTATATTTCTCATATTTTCCAATTGAAATTCTCTAGGCACAGTATTCCTCCTTTCTGCTACCTATATTTCTGTCGCATAAATACGTTTGTAAATTACCATCTATAGTGAGCAAAAGCTTTATTCGCTTCAGCCATTTTATGAACTTCCTCTTTCTTCTTAACGCTTGCGCCAGTATTATTTGCAGCATCCATAATTTCTTTCGCTAGTCTTTCAACCATAGTTTTTTCTCCTCTAGCTCTTGTCGCATTCACAATCCAGCGTAATCCTAATGTTTGCCTTCTTTCAGGTCTAACTTCTACAGGTACTTGATAAGTTGCTCCACCTATACGTCTACCTTTTACTTCTAGTACAGGCATAACATTATTCAATCCATTGTAGAATACATCTAGAGGTTCTTCACCAGTTTGTTCTTTGACAAGTTCAAAGGCATCATAAACTATTTTTAACGCAACACCTTTCTTTCCATCAAGCATAATATTGTTTATAAGCTTTGTCACTACAATATCATTATATAACGGATCAGGCATCACTTCCCTTTTGGGTATATGTCCTTTTCTTGGCACTTCTCTTCCCTCCTTAACTATAAAGTAAAATTAATTCATAGGTACTCGACAGCCTTAAGCTGCCGCTGTGCACAAAATGCATATATATATATAAAATTGGATTAACTCCAATGCATTCCGTACTCAATTTACCTTAAAATTATTATTCCCTAGGTTTTTTAACTCCATACTTAGATCTACTTTGTTTCCTATCCTCTACACCTGCAGCATCTAAAGCACCTCTAACAACATGATATCTAACACCTGGTAAGTCTTTTATCCTACCACCTCTTACTAAAACAACACTATGTTCTTGTAAGTTATGTCCAATACCTGGAATATAACATGTTACTTCCATTCCATTAGTAAGTCTAACCCTAGCTACCTTTCTTAGAGCAGAGTTTGGTTTCTTAGGAGTTACTGTCTTTACCTCAGTACAAACCCCTCTTTTTTGAGGCGAATTTACAGTTGTAGTTCTCTTTTTAAGAGAGTTATAGTTTACACCTAAGGCTGGAGATTTTGATTTATATTTAATCTCCCTTCTACCTTTCCTAATTAATTGATTAATCGTTGGCATTCAAGCACCTCCTTATTAATAATTTATTTTAATAATGCAGCTGTTGCTGCACTGACATCAATACCACATGCATCACCCAGTTCATCCATAGTTTCGACATAAATTATATCTATAGATTTTTCTTTACACATTTTTTCTATATCAATTGTTATTTTTTTATCTGCATCTTCAGCTATAAAAACTATTTCTGCACTTTTTTCCTCTATTGCCCTTTTAACTTGCTTTGCACCTACAACTTTATTATCAGTACTTAGTTTCTCTAACATAAAAGTTTCCTCCTCCTTTTTAAACATCTAGAAGATTATGTGGAAAAACCACATAATCTTCATGTTTTAAAGAGTCCACTCTAAAAATCACACTTATATATTCTATCATCAGTTTATTTAACTGTCAACATTTTTCTCTAATTTTCTTTCATCATCTTCTTTATCTGCCTTTGCATTTAATGGTGATACATCAATTGCTCTATACCTTCTCATACCAGTTCCAGCCGGTATAAGCTTACCAATTATTACATTTTCCTTTAAACCTATTAAATCATCTTCCTTACCCTTTATAGCTGCTTCTGTAAGAACCCTTGTAGTTTCTTGGAAAGATGCTGCAGATAAAAATGATTCTGTAGCTAAAGAAGCTTTTGTAATCCCAAGTAAGGCTCTTCTTCCCACAGCAGGGCTTTCTCCATCTTTAATTGTTTCATTATTGGTTTCTTCAAATTGATGTAAATTTACAAGGCTTCCTGGTAATAAATCAGTATCACCTGGTTCTTCTATTTTTACTTTACCTAACATTTGCCTTACAATTATTTCTATATGTTTATCATCAATATCTACACCTTGGAGTCTATAAACTCTTTGAACTTCTTTTACTAAATAGTCTTGTACTCCACGGACTCCTTTTATTCTTAAGATATCATGAGGGTTAACAGACCCTTCGGTAATTTCATCTCCAGCTTCTATGAAATCTCCATCTTTCACTTTGAGTCTTGAACCATAGACTATGCTATAGTTCTTTGATTCTCCACCCCTTGTAGTTACTATTACTTCTTTTTTCTTTTTAGTATCATTTATAGAAACTTCCCCCGCTATTTCTGATATAATAGCCAATCCTTTTGGTTTTCTTGCTTCAAATAATTCTTCAACTCTTGGTAAACCTTGTGTTATATCCTCACCAGCAACTCCACCAGTGTGGAAAGTACGCATTGTAAGCTGAGTTCCTGGTTCTCCGATAGATTGAGCAGCTATTGTACCTACTGCCTCCCCTATATGGACTCTATATCCAGTAGCTAAGTTTCTACCATAACACTTTGCACAAACCCCGTGACGAGTTTTACAGCCTAAAACTGATCTAACTTTTACTTCTTTAATACCTACTTTTTCTATTTCATTAGCTATATTTTCTGTTATCATTTCATTTTTCTCTACTATTACTTCCCCAGTTTCAGGGTTTAATATATCCTCAAAGGCAAATCTTCCTGCAATCCTATCCCTTAATTCCTCAATTACTTCATTTCCATCTTTAAAAGCTTCTGCAACTATATATTGATCTGTTTCACAATCTTGTTCTCTAACCATAACATCTTGGCTTACGTCAACTAATCTTCTAGTTAGATATCCTGAGTCAGCAGTTCTAAGGGCTGTATCTGCAAGGCCCTTTCTAGAACCATGAGTTGAAATAAAGAACTCAAGTACAGTTAAACCTTCCCTAAAATTGGCTTGAATTGGAATCTCTATAGTCCTTCCAGAGGCACTTGCCATAAGCCCCCGCATACCTGCCAATTGCCTTATTTGGTTCTTACTACCCCTAGCTCCAGAACGGGCCATGATATAAATATTATTCATATCGTCTAAGTTATCCATTAAAGCTTCAGTAATTTCCTCTGTTGTTCTATTCCAGATTTCTATTACTTTTTCATATCTTTCATCATCTGATATAAGTCCTCTTCTATAGGATCTTTCAAATTTATCTACTTCTTCTTCTGCCTTAGCCAATAGTTCTAATTTTTTATCTGGAACTTCTACATCTGACATACTGATAGTTACTGCACCTATAGTTGAATAATGATAACCTACTTCTTTTATATGGTCTAAAACTGCTGCTGTTACAGTATTACCATGTTTGCTATAACACTTTTCTACTATTTCTTCCAAAGTTTGTTTATCTACTAGTTTATCTACTTCTAAGGAATAAGGATCCTTCTCTCTATTAACAAAACCTAAATCTTGTGGAATATGTTCATTAAATATAAACCTTCCAACAGTACTTTCTACTAATTTACCCCTATCCTCTTCATTAAGTTTACGTCTTACCTTAACCCTTGCATGCAAATCTATATCATCACTATAATAAGCATGCAACAATTCTTCGTAATCTTTAAATACTTTTCCTTCTCCTCTGTCAACTGGTATGTCTACTGTCAAATAATAGCTACCTAAGACCATATCCTGCGTCGGAGTAGTAATAGGCCTTCCATCTTTTGGTGCTAATATATTATTTACAGATAACATAAGAAGTCTTGCCTCAGCTTGAGCCTCTGTAGATAAAGGTAGATGTACTGCCATTTGGTCCCCATCAAAGTCTGCATTATAAGCTGTACAAACAAGGGGATGCAATTTTATTGCTTTCCCTTCAACTAGCACAGGTTCAAAAGCTTGAATACCTAATCTATGGAGGGTAGGGGCCCTATTTAAAAGTACAGGATGATCTTTTATTACAAAATCTAATACATCCCAAACTTCACGAGTTGGTCTTTCCACCATCCTTTTTGCACTTTTTATATTATGAGCATAATCTTCTTCAACTAATTTTTTCATAACGAAGGGTTTAAATAATTCAAGAGCCATTTTCTTAGGCAACCCACATTGAGAAAACTTTAATTCTGGTCCTACAACTATTACGGAACGTCCAGAATAATCTACCCTTTTTCCTAGTAAATTCTGTCTAAACCTACCTTGTTTACCTTTTAACATATCGGATAAGGATTTTAAAGGTCTATTACCAGGTCCTGTTACAGGCCTTCCTCGTCTACCATTATCAACTAAAGCATCTACAGCTTCCTGTAACATTCTTTTTTCATTTCTTACAATAATATCTGGTGCGCCTAAATCTAGAAGTCTTTTTAATCTGTTATTTCTATTTATCACTCTTCTGTATAAATCATTTAAATCTGACGTTGCAAACCTTCCACCATCTAATTGAACCATGGGTCTTAAATCTGGTGGTATAACTGGTATTGCATCTAGAATCATCCACTCTGGTCTATTACCTGATTTCCTAAAAGCTTCTACTACTTCTAATCTTCTAGTTATTCGTATTTTCTTTTGTCCCCTAGATTCTTTCAATCCCATCCTTAATTCTTTTGCTTCTTTATCTAAATGAATTTTAGCAAGTAATTCTCTAATTGCATCTGCTCCCATTGCTGCCTTAAATTCATTTTTATATTTTTCTCTTGCCTCTCTATATTCTGCTTCTGTAAGAAGTTGCTTTTCAGAAAGAGAGGTTTCACCAGGATCTACAACAATGTATTCTGCAAAATAAAGGACTTTTTCCAAAGATCTTGGAGACATATCTAGTAATAGTCCCATTCTACTTGGTATACCCTTAAAGTACCAGATATGTGATACTGGTGCAGCCAACTCTATATGTCCCATTCTTTCTCTTCTCACTTTAGACTTAGTAACTTCAACACCACATCTGTCACAAACTACACCTTTGTATCTTACCCTTTTATACTTACCACAATGACACTCCCAATCTTTTGTTGGACCGAAAATCTTTTCACAGAACAGTCCTTCTTTTTCTGGTTTCAAAGTTCTATAGTTAATAGTTTCAGGCTTTTTCACTTCTCCCTTTGACCATTGTCTAATTTTTTCTGGAGAAGCAAGGCCAATATTTATGGAATCAAAATTATTTAATTCAAACAAGGAGCTTTCTCTCCTTCCTATAATAAAATTCTAATAATACTTGGCTTATTTACCAACATTTGAATCGCCAATTATATCTTTTCCTTCTAATTCAATGTCTTCGGCTTCATCATCTGTTGATTCTATTATTTCTATTTCACCATCTTCTTCAGTAAATACCTTTACATCTAAAGCTAAACTTTGTAACTCTTTTATTAATACCTTAAAGGATTCGGGTACTCCTGGTTCAGGTATATTTTCACCCTTAACAATAGCCTCATAGGTTTTAACTCTTCCTACTACGTCATCAGACTTAACTGTCAATATTTCCTGTAATGTATGAGCTGCACCATAAGCTTCTAATGCCCATACTTCCATTTCTCCAAACCTTTGTCCTCCAAATTGAGCTTTTCCACCTAAAGGTTGTTGTGTAACTAAAGAATATGGTCCAGTAGATCTAGCATGTATCTTATCATCAACTAAATGATGTAATTTCAACATATACATATAGCCTACAGTAACTGGATTCTTAAAATACTCTCCTGTCCTACCATCTCTTAGTTGAATTTTCCCATCTTGAGGATAACCTGCATCTTTTAAAGCATTGGCTATATCTTCTTCGTTAGCTCCATCAAATACTGGAGTTGCAACTTTCCATCCAAGTTTTTTAGCAGCTAATCCTAAATGGACTTCTAATACTTGCCCCAAATTCATTCTAGAAGGTACTCCAAGAGGGTTTAACACAATTTCTACAGGCGTTCCATCTGGTAAATAAGGCATATCTTCTTCTGGAAGTATTCTAGAAATAACACCTTTATTCCCATGACGACCACACATTTTATCTCCGTCATTTATCTTTCGCTTAGTTGCCACATACACTCTTACCATTTGATTTACACCTGGTTGTAATTCATCTCCATTTTCCCTTGAAAATATTTTTACATCTACAACTATACCTGTTTCCCCATGAGGTACTTTTAAAGAAGTATCCCTTACTTCTCTAGCCTTTTCTCCAAATATGGCTCTTAAAAGTCTCTCTTCAGCTGTTAATTCAGTTTCACCTTTTGGTGTTACTTTTCCTACTAATATATCGCCTGCTTTAACCTCAGCACCTAGATGCACAATTCCTCTTTCATCTAGATTTTTCAGCATATCGTCTCCAACATTAGGAATATCCCTTGTAATTTCTTCAGGTCCTAATTTAGTATCCCTGGACTCAGCTTCATATTCTTCTATATGAATAGATGTTAATCCATCATTTTTAACTAATTTCTCACTTATTAAAATGGCGTCTTCAAAGTTATAACCTTCCCAAGTCATAAAAGCTACTAATAGGTTTTTACCTAAAGCTATTTCACCCATATCTGTACTTGGACCATCAGCAATAACATCGCCTTTTTCTATTCTATCTCCTCGTCTAACTATAGGTCTATGATTTATACATGTCCCTTGATTAGAACGAGTAAATTTCAATAGTTTGTATTCATCTATTTGTCCGTCTGAATCCCTTTTTACTAATACTCTATTAGAACATACTCTCTCTACTACTCCACTTCTCTTAGCAAGTATCATAACACCAGAATCTTTTGCTGCCTTATACTCAATTCCAGTACCTACAATTGGGGATTCTGCCTTCAGTAGTGGTACTGCCTGACGCTGCATGTTAGCACCCATAAGAGCTCTATTAGCATCATCATTTTCAAGGAACGGAATCATAGATGTACCTACTGATACAATTTGCTTTGGCGAAACATCCATATAATCCACTTCATCACTTGGGTATATATCAATAATTCCATTTCTTCCCCTTGCCACTACTCTTTTGTTGACAAACTTTCCTTCTTCATCTAATTCTTCATTTGACTGAGCTATAATAAACTCATCTTCTAAATCTGCAGTCAAATACTCTATCTCTTCTGTAGCAATATTATTTTCTCTATCAACTTTTCTATAGGGTGCCTCTAAAAATCCATATTCATTAATTCTAGCATAAGTTGTTAAGGAGGTTATAAGTCCTATATTAGGTCCTTCTGGCGTTTCAATAGGACACATTCTCCCATAGTGAGAATGATGTACGTCTCTGACTTCAAAACCAGCCCTATCTCTACTTAATCCTCCGGGACCTAATGCTGACATTCTTCTTTTATGGGTTAATTCTGCAAGAGGATTCGTTTGATCCATAAACTGGGACAATTGACTGCTACCAAAAAACTCTTTAATAGCCGCAACTACTGGTCTTATATTAATTAACGCTTGAGGCGTTGCCACATCAATATCTTGTATGGTCATTCTTTCCCTTACTACTCTTTCCATTCTAGAAAGACCTATTCTAAATTGGTTTTGTAACAGCTCTCCTACAGAACGTAATCTTCTATTTCCTAAATGATCTATATCGTCAACATTTCCCACATCATAAAAAAGATTAAACTCGTAGCTTATGCTAGCAATAATATCATCTATTATTATATGTTTTGGTGATAATTCCCTAGAACTTTCTTTGATTTCTTCTTTCAATTCCTCAGGGTCTTGAAAATTATCAACTAACTCTTTCATCTTTGGATAAAACACCTTTTCTTTTAACCCAAATTCTTCTAATGAAAATGGCAGTCCAAAAACTTCAGGGTCAACAAAATTATTTCCTAATACCCTAATTATTTGTCCATTATCAAGTTCTATATCTACCTTATTTATTCCTAAACCTTCGATTAATAAAGCTTTTTCGCGAGTAATATTTTCTCCTTTATCAATAAGAATTTCTCCTGTTTCAGGGTCAGCAATATTTTCTGCTGATTTTCTACCTATTATTCTATTGCGTAAGGCAAGTTTTTTATTAAATTTATATCTTCCAACTTTCGCTAAATCATAACGTCTAGAATCAAAGAATAAATTGTCTAAAAGAGTAGTTGCATTTTCAACGGTTGGTGGTTCTCCTGGCCTTAATCTTTTATATATTTCCAATAAAGCTTCTTCTTGAGTGTTTGTATTATCTTTTTCCAATGTTTTTAAAACTTCTTCTGTCTCTCCGATTAGTTCAATAATATCTACATCTTTAGAATAGCCTAAAGCCCTTAATAGAGTTGTAATAGTTAGCTTCCTAGTCCTATCAATTCTTACATGTACAATGCCTTTTGAATCTGTTTCGTATTCAAGCCACGCTCCCCTATTGGGGATTACTGTAGAAGAGTATAAATCTTTTCCACTCTTATCTATTTCTGTAGAATAATATACTCCTGGTGATCTAACTAACTGGCTTACAACAACTCTTTCAGCACCATTAATAATAAATGTACCTTTTCGAGTCATTAATGGGAAATCACCCATAAATACTTCTTGTTCTTTTACCTCTCCCGTTTCTTTATTTATTAATCTAATCTTTGCTTTTAATGGTGCAGAATAACTAGCATCTTTCTCCTTAGATTCCACCTCTGAGTATTTTGGTTCTTCATCTAAGTAGTAATCTACAAACTCTAGTATGATATTTCCTGTGTAATCTTGTATTGGGGAGATGTCTTCAAATACTTCTCTAAGTCCTTCACCTAAAAACCATTCATAAGAACTTCTTTGTACCTCAATTAAATCTGGCAATTCAGCCGCTTCCTTAATTCTTGAATAACTCATTCTTTTACGCCTGCCAAGTGTTACAGGATGTACCATGCAAAATTCACCCCTTATTAAAACTGAAGTAGCCAAAAGTGATTTTCACTTTCGGTAATTTATTCCTGTAAAAAATAGTATACCTACTATACTATTGACAAAAAATCAAAAAATTATACCCTTAATTTTTCAGTCGTTTATTGCATCTTAATATACTACCATATACCAATTAAGGTGTCAAGTTAATATTCGTCAATCTTAAGCCAATCTTTTAGTTTCCTAAGCAATAAAAAAGGCTCTCTTTAAAATGAAAGCCTTTTACTTATAAACTATTTTAATTCTACAGTTGCTCCTACTTCTTCTAATTTAGTCTTAATTTCCTCTGCTTCTTCTTTTGATGCTCCTTCTTTTACTGCCTTAGGAGCACTGTCTACTAATCCTTTAGCTTCTTTTAATCCCAATCCTGTAATATCTCTTACAACTTTTATAACTTTAATTTTTTCTTGACCAACTTCTGTTAGTTCAACATCAAATTCAGTTTTTTCTTCAGCTGCTGCGCCACCATCTGCCGGTGCTGCACCTGCTGCCGCTACTGCTACTGGTGCTTGAGCACTAACTCCAAATTCTTCTTCTAAAGCTTCTACTAAATCAGCTAACTCTAAAACAGTTAAGTTTTTTACTTCTTCAATTAAATTTTGTACTTTTTCACTTGCCATTTCTAAATCCCTCCATATTATATTTTTACGCTTCTTGAGCTTCTTTTTTTTCTTTAATTGCATTTAATGCATATGCAAGATTTCTAATATTTCCTTGTAATACATTAACAAATCCTGTTATTGGTGCATTCAAACCTCTTAAAGCTTGAGCTACAAGTTCTTCTTTTGATGGTAAACTAGCTAATGATTTTATTTCTTTAACATCAATTATCTTTCCATCTACAATTCCTACTTTAATTTCTAACTTATCATGTCCTTTTGCAAAATCCGAAGTTACTTTAGCTGCTTGAACAGGATCATCATATCCAAAAGCTACTGCATTTGGTCCTGCTAAATGTTCAGTAAATTCTTCAAAACCTGCATCTCTAAATGCAAATTTCATTAAAGTATTTTTATATACTTTATAATCTACCCCAGCTTCTCTGCATTGTTTTCTTAGTTCAGTTATCTCACTTACATTAAGACCTCTATAGTCTACTAAGACTACTGCTTCAGATTTATTTACTTTTCCTTTTATTTCTTCAACTATTTCCTTTTTTCCTTGAAGAACATCTCCCATATTAAGTTCCACCTCCCTTAAGACGAAGACTGAGCAATTAAAAAATCTCTCCGTAGACACGGAGAGACCATAATATTCATATCATACATATTTACGTATGTTTATGGTTCACCTCGGTAGGAAAAGATTTAAACCTTACAGGTTCCTACTGTCTACGGTAAATATATTCAATTTCTTAAACATTGTATCATTATTATTCTTCTTCGTCAACTAGTGCATCAACAACTCTTTGAGAACTCACTTTTAAACCTGGCCCCATTGTACTTGCTAATACAATGTTTATAATATATCTACCTTTTACCGATGCTGGTCTAGCATTTATAATAGCATCCATAATAGTTGCAAAATTTTCTCTTAGTTTCTTTGTTCCAAAAGAAACTTTTCCAATAGGCACATTTATAACACTAGATTTATCAACTCTATATTCAACTTTACCAGCCTTTATATCTTTTATTGCCTTTTCAATTTCAAAGGTAATAGTTCCAGACTTTGGATTTGGCATTAATCCTTTTGGTCCAAGTATTCTACCAAGTTTTCCTACAACGGGCATCATATCTGGTGTAGCTACAACTACATCGAAATCTAACCAATTTTCTTTTTGAATTTTCTCAGCTAATTCTTCTCCACCTACGTAATCAGCACCTGCTACTTCTGCTTCTTTAACTTTATCACCTTTTACAAAGGCTAATACTTTTTTAGTTTTTCCTGTTCCATGAGGAAGTATTATTGCACCACGTACTAATTGGTCTGCATGTTTTGGATCTACATTTAACTTCACTGAAAGTTCAACAGTTTCATCAAATTTTGCATTTGCAGTTTTTTCTACCAATTCAATAGCTTCAACTGGTCCATATAACTTCTCTCTATCTACTAAGTCTAAATTTTCTTGATGTCTCCTACCTCTTTTTTTCATTATACTACCTCCTTGTGGTTTTAACGGATAATCCTCCCACTTAATTTAATCTTATTATTCTACAACAATTCCCATACTTCTTGCAGTTCCTGCTACCATACTCATAGCTGCCTCTAAACTACCTGCATTTATATCAGGCATTTTTATCTCAGCTATCTCTTTTACTTTATCTTTTGAAATTGTTGCTACTTTTGTTTTATTTGGTTCTCCTGAACCTAAATCTAGACCTACTGCTTTCTTTAATAATACTGAAACAGGTGGGGTCTTTGTAATAAATGTAAAAGATCTATCTTGATACACTGTTAAAATAACTGGTATTAACATTCCAGCTTGATCTGCAGTTTTTGCATTAAATTCTTTAGTAAATTGCATAATATTTACTCCATGTGGTCCTAATGCAGTCCCTACTGGTGGCGCTGGAGTTGCTTTCCCTGCTGGAATTTGTAGTTTAACAACTGCTATTACTTTTTTCGCCATATGGTTCCACCTCCTAATTTCAATTACAAATTTAAAATCTATTTAAAAAGCTAATTAGCCTTATAAGCATATTAAAGTTTTTCTATCTGATTAAAATCTAACTCTACTAAAGTTTCTCTGCCAAACATAGAAACATACACTTTTATTTTCTTCTTTTCAAGGTTAATACTATCCACTGTCCCCATAAAGTTTTGAAAAGGTCCAGAAGTTACTCTAATAGAATCATTTTCTTTTAAATCTACAGAAGGTATATTAGTTTCTTGTACGCCTAAATCTAACACTTCTTCTGGACTAAGAGGAACAGGTTTAGACCCTGGCCCTACAAAGCCAGTTACACCTCTTGTATTTCTTACAAGATACCAAGATTCATCATTGACAATCATTTTAATAATTACATACCCTGGGAAAAGTTTTCTCTCCTTAACTTCTTTCTTTCCCCCTTTTGCATCTATATACTCCTCTGTTGGTACTACTACTTCAAATATATCATCAATCATACCACGGTTTTCAACCATTTTTTCTATATTCGCTTTAACCTTGTTCTCATGGCCAGAATAAGTATGAACTACATACCATTTGGCCCTTCTAGCTTTTTCTTCTCTACTCTCAGTTTTTCCTTCCATAAATACAGGACCAACTAGGTTCTGGCCCTTACCTCCTTCATTATTTTATTATGAGTGATAATAAACGATGGATGCCTACGTCTAATAGCCAAACTACTATACCTACTATTGCACTAATAAATATTACAACCCCTGTGTAGTTTACTAAATCACTTTTAGAAGGCCATAAAACTTTTTTTGTCTCTGCCCTTACACCTTTAAAATAGGTTCCCACTTTACCCTTCTTTTTCTTATTAGCCTTAGAAGACATTTAATTCACATCCTTACTTATGTGTATTCTATATTATCTTGTTTCCTTGTGAATAGTATGCTCCTTACAAAACTTACAATACTTTTTCATTTCAATTCTTTCACTATTATTTCTTTTATTTTTAGAAGTTGTATAATTTCTTTGTTTACATTCTGTACAAGCTAAAGTTACATTTTCGCGCACTTCAGACACCTCCTGACCTATAACAACATTACTAATATAAAATATCATAAAATAAATATTATGTCAATGAAAACATAATGGGCCAATATGCCTACTGCAAAAGTTCCCCTTTAAAAAAGACTAGGCAAAAGTCCTAGTCTTTTTAATTTACCCAAGTACTTTAGTAACTACTCCAGATCCTACCGTTCTTCCACCTTCACGAATAGAGAATCTTAATCCTTCTTCTATTGCTATTGGTGTTATTAATTCTATAGTAAACTTAGCATTATCTCCAGGCATTACCATTTCTACGCCTTCTTCTAATTTAATATCTCCTGTAACGTCTGTTGTTCTAAAATAAAATTGTGGTCTATAACCATCAAAAAATGGTGTATGTCTTCCACCTTCTTCTTTTGTCAGTACATATACTTCTGCTTCAAATTTTGTATGTGGTGTAATACTTCCTGGTTTTGCTAATACTTGACCTCTTTCAATATCGTCTCTTTGAACTCCTCTTAAAAGAGCACCAATATTGTCTCCTGCTTGAGCTTCGTCTAGAATCTTTCTAAACATTTCAACTCCTGTTACTACTACTTTTCTTGCTTCCGCTGACATTCCTACTATTTCTACTTCATCACCTGTTTTTACTACTCCTCTTTCTACTCTTCCTGTTGCTACTGTTCCTCTTCCTGTTATTGTGAATACATCTTCTACTGGCATTATGAATGGTTTGTCTGTATCTCTTTCTGGAGCTGGAATTTCTGAATCTACTGCTTCCATTAATTCTAATATTTTGTCTCCCCATTCACTTTCTGGTTCTTCTATAGCTTTTAATGCAGAACCTACTACTATCTTTGCATTATCTCCATCGAATTCATATTCACTTAATAATTCTCTTACTTCCATATCTACTAATTCAATTAATTCTTCATCATCTACCATATCTGCTTTGTTTAAGAATACAACTATATTTGGTACTCCAACATTTCTAGATAATAATATATGTTCTCTTGTTTGAGGCATTGGACCATCTGCTGCTGATACTACTAGTATTGCACCATCCATTTGTGCTGCTCCAGTGATCATGTTCTTTACATAGTCAGCGTGACCTGGACAGTCAACGTGTGCATAGTGACGATTTTCTGTTTCATATTCTACGTGAGATGTGGAAATTGTTATTCCTCTTTCTCTTTCTTCTGGAGCTTTATCTATATTATCATAACTCATTACTTCTCCCGCTCCAGATCTTTGACTTAATACTGTAGTAATAGCTGCTGTTAATGTAGTTTTACCATGGTCAACGTGACCTATTGTTCCTATATTTAC
>DATGTQ010000217.1 GCA_035301805.1 Tissierellales bacterium | reverse complement strand
ATATTTTTTAGTATTATATTAATTATACTATAGTTTATATTTCATAAAATTTTAAAAAGGATTTATAAACGTAATAATGATCCATTACTCCACCTAATTCACGGATGGAATGCATTGCCAATAATGGGTTTCCTATATCTACAGATGGAATATCTAATTGGGATGATGAAATAGGACCTATTGTTGAGCCCCCTCTTTTATCTGATCTATTTACAAATCTTTGTACTGGAACATCTGCAGCTTTACATATGTTTTCATATACTGTAGATGAAAAACTATCCGAAGTATAGCTTTGATTTGCACTAATCTTTATAGCTGGTCCTTTATTTATAATTGGTCTATTAGTTGGATCATGTTGCTCTGTATAATTTGGATGGACTCCATGAGCTGCATCTGCTGAAACTATAAAAGAATTATATAGTCCTCTAAAGAAATCCTCCCTATCTTTACCTAAGGCAAATGTAATTCTTTCAAGTATAGTTTTAAGCATTGGGCTTGCTGCGCCTTGTTTTGTCATACTACCTACTTCTTCATTATCGAAACAAACCATAATATTTGTAGAATTAGAAACTTCACTTTTTACTAATGCTTTTATTCCAGCATGGACCATTGATAAATCATCTAGTCTACCACTGGAAATAAACTCATTATTTAAACCTATAATATTCCCTTTTTCATATTCATATAAGAACAAATCAAAATCTAAAATATCTTCTTTGATTATACCTAAATTTTTACTTATGACTTTTAGTAAATAATTATCTTTTTCAAATTCTTCATTTACCATAGCTAATAATGGTAAGGATTGGGTTTGAGCGTTAATCTTTACACCTTCATTTACCTTTCTGTTCATATGTACAGCTAAATTAGGTATTATCATTATAGGCTTGTCAATGTTTAAAAGTTTGTAATCTGGTTTAATAGGGTTCTCTGATCTTACAGCTACTCTACCAGCTAAAGATAATGGTCTATCAAACCAAGTATTTAAAATAGGTCCACCATAGACTTCTGTATTTAATTTTAAATAATTATTTTCAATTACCATTTCCGGATTTGGTTTTACTCTAAAAGTAGGAGAATCAGTATGGGCACCTATAAGTCTAAAACCATCTTCTTCAATTTCTCCCTTTCCTACTACAAAGGCAATTAAAGCTGATTTATTTTTTGTAACGAAGTATTTACCACCTTTTTTAATTTCCCATTTTTCCTTAGAATCTAATTTTTTAAATCCTTCCTTTATTAAATCTTTTTCAACCCTTTCAACTACATGAAAAGGACTTGGACATTCATCTAATAGGTTTATTAATTCCTTTGCTAATGTTAGTTCATTACTCACAAAAAACACCTCCATATTATTTAAAAAAGTACCTCAACCTAGGCCGAAGTACTTCTTTTTAACTTCCTATTAAAACTCTTCCTCATCAAAATCTTCTTCTATAAATAGTGTATAAAAGGCTTCTAAAACTAGGTCAAATTCGTCATCATCCTCAATATTTATTAAATCAATACCTTGTTCATCTTCAACATATTCATATAGAAATACTTGGTCATCTTCAAAAGGTAGTAAGGCAATATATTCCTTATCTTCTATTTCAAAAATTCCCAATACATCACATTCTATTTCAGTATCATCTTCTAACGTAAGATAGATTGTATCCGGCTCCATAAGATCATATTCATGTTCATCATAGTCATTATTCATAGCCATTCTCCTTTACAATTAATTTTTAACATTTTACATCTATATTAAGTATATGCAGAAAATTCTCTAATATAAAAGATTTTATTCATCTCCCTGTATATAACTAATTATGTATCTATTATTATATCATTATTATTACCAAAAACATCTATAATTTTTATAAATAACTTCCTATTCCCTTCTTTCTTAGATAACTTTAACTTTATATTATTAGAAATTATGCTTTTTTCATCTTTTCTAAATTTCTGCCAAGAAAATATAGGAACTTCTCCTTTAAAATCTGGATCTATGGATATATAATCTATTAATGCTAAGGATTCATCTTTTAATATATGGGATACTATCTTTTTATCTTTTTTATTTAAAGATAGGTTTTTTATATCTAATTTATAATCTTGAATTTTTATAATTATGGTTTCTTGTTCTCCATTAATCTTTCTATCTACAAAATCAATAGTAATCCCATTTCTATTGTCTCTTTTATCTTTATTACTTTTATTACTTTCTTCATCCTTATATACTCGTCGGAATAAAAACTCGTTAATTTCATTATTTATAAGCCTTTTTTTAATAGTCAAGGCTGAAGATTCTCCTATGTCAGTTAATACCCATTTCCTGTTTAATTTATCTGCTACTATTCCAGTAGTTCCACTACCAGCAAAAAAATCCCCTACTATAGAGTCTTCATTAGATGAAGAGAGAATTATTCTTTCTAATAATTTCTCTGGCTTTTGAGTAGCATAGCCTACTCTTTCTTTAGAAGTTCTTCCTACCATATCAACATTCCAGACGTCTTTAGCATTTACTAAAGTGTACCAACCTATTTCATCTTCATATTCTTTTACTCCCTTAAACCTATAGGGTTTAAACCCACGATTATAGGATTTTTCTTTTTGTGGATTGAATATATAGTTTTTAGTTTTGGAATAAAGGAGAATTGTGTCATGTTTTCTAGAAAAATGTTTTTTACTTGCTCCCCCAGATTTATAACTCCAAATAATTTCATTTAAAAAGTTTTCTTCTCCAAATATTTCATCCATAAGTATTTTTACATAATGAACTACTCGCCAATCTAGATGTACATATATACTTCCTTCATTACTTAAAAGCTCTCTTAACAAGTAAAGCCGAGGACATATTATTTCTAAATATGACACTAAACCCCTCTCCCATATATCTGTATAGGCAAATTGTTCTATAGCTACTGGCTTTCCTTTTGATATTAAATTTATTTTATATTTATAATCCATTCCAGTTAAGAATGGTGGATCTATATATATTAAATCTATTTTTTCTTTAAAGCCTTCTTTTAATAATGCTTCCACTATAAATAAATTATCTCCTAAAATAAATTGATTAATTAAATCATCTGTTAATAGCGCATTATTAGCCGACCTAGCTATTTTTTCTTTTAATAGATTGTCATTGTTACCAATTGACCTGATTATTTCTTCTGTTATTAATGTAGGTTTTTCTATCCTTCTAAGTATTTTCTTAGCTTCCTCTTCTCCTTTATTGATAATATTAGGAATTTTTTTAATTACTGAACTTTTTGTCATATTTGCCTCCCATGGTAATATTTTTTAATAATATATATAGTTTTAGCATAACCTTTATATTACATCTATTATATTATATAATTTAAATAAGAAAATACTTGGAGGTGAGTAGTTTGGAAAATTTATATTCATTAACTGTTGACCTGCCAGAAGATGTAAAAAGATTAACAACCTTTGGAGATTATGATAAGGCCTTAGAGTTAATAGAAATATATATGGAAAGAAATATACCTAAAATATTAAAAGACAGGTTAAATTTTGAAAAAGATAGAATGAGAAGGTTTAAACAGGATTATATTTATTCTTATGAGGATGCTTTAAAATTAGCAAAAAATAAGATTAAGGACTTTACTAAAGAAGAATTAGAAAATATGAAAAATGAAAGGTTTGCTGATTGGGCCTATATAAATGGCCAAGTTTATTTCCACAAAAAATTTTTAGATAATATAATACAAGTAAATACTGAATTAGATAATAGGATAATTGATAATGTTAAGACTAATAAAGCCGGTGATGTTTTAGATAAAACTATTGATGAAATAACCCATAATGGAGATAAAAAATACTATTTCCGTTTAAAAACTGGTATTAAGATTAAAAAGGAGCATGCCAAAATAGGAGAAATAATTAAGGTGCATATACCTATTCCACGGGCTGCCCAACAAATTAAAAATATTAAAATATTAAAGACTTCCCATGAACCAAAAATTATTGCTCCTGAAAGCCATTTACAAAGAACTATTTATTTTGAAGAAAGATTAACTGGTGATGATGAATTTACTGTAGAATACTCTTATGAAAACCATGTTAAATACAGGGAATTAGATAGAACCATTGTATCTACAGATCAACCTCACTTTTGCACTGGAGAATGGCCACCACATATTGTATTTTCACCATTTTTAGTAAGCTTAGCGGAAGAAATAGTTGGAGATGAAATAAACCCACTTATTAAAGCAAGAAATATATATAATTACATTACACAAAATATTCAGTATTCCTATGTAAGACAGTATGCTGCTATAATCAATGCACCTGAATATGCTGCATATAATTTAAAAGGTGATTGTGGAATACAAGCTATGCTTTTCATTACTTTGTGCAGAATTGTCGGTATTCCAGCTAGATGGCAATCAGGATTATATTCAAATCCACACTCTATAGGTTGTCACGATTGGGCTGAATTTTATATAGAACCTTATGGTTGGTTGTTTGCTGACCCTTCCTTTGGTGGCGGAGGATATAGAAGAAAGGATGGCCAAAGATGGAACTTTTACTTTGGCAACTTAGATCCTTTTAGAATGGTAGCAAATTCAGAATTCCATTACGATTTTTATCCTGCGAAGAAATACCTACGGTCGGATCCCTATGATAATCAAATAGGAGAGGCAGAATACTTAGATAGACCTATATTCGATGATGAATTTGATACTATTATGGAAATAGTAGATACTAAAGAAATCAAGTAAGTGAGTCCGTGGGGATGGTCTTCAGTGACTCAAAAAATAGGTCAGTAGGGGATAGTCCTTACTTATAATAATCTTATAATAATAAAGTGAGAAAAAAGGCACATTCCTTTCATCCCTTTTTCTCACTTTATATATTTTCCCAATTAATATACTTATTTAATTCTTCTATAAACTTAATTACGTATTCTTCTTCTAATTCAGTAAACCTTCCTTTTTCTGGACTGTCTAAGTCTAGTACTCCATAAACTTTTCCATCTTTAATAATTGGTATTACTAACTCTGATTGAGAAGCAAAGTCACAGGCTATATGGTCAGGGAATTTATCTACATCAGCTATTCTTTGAACTTTTCTTTCTGCCACAGCTGTTCCACATACTCCCTTGCCAACTTTTATTCTATTGCAAGCCGGTAATCCTTGAAAAGGTCCTAAAACTAGTTCTTCCTCTCTTAATATATAAAAACCTGCCCAATTCAATCTATCTATAGATGCCATAATAATTCCTATTGCATTAGAAATATTAGCTAAATCATCCTTTTCAGAGCTTATCTGCCCCTTTAACAAAACTAACATATATTTATATCTTTCCTCATCAGTCATATTCTCTAAAGCCTCTAATTTAAACATAATATCCCTCACAATTACTCTATTATTTTAACCTTCTTAGCCTTACCTTGTACTGGGTAAGATTCTGCCACTTCCCCATTAAAAATTACCTCAACTACATGACCTTCCTTTAATTCATTAAAATCTACTTTATTATCCTCTTTATACACTTTAGTTTTCTCTGTAAAGCTAACATCTGCCTTATCATATAAGGTATCTTCTTCTACTTCTCCTTCTACGTAAATTCCCGTAATATCATAATCATCTTTAAAGACTTCTTTAACTTCTCCTTTAATTCCAATATCATCCTTTGACGTACAGCCAGTTACTAAAATTGTTACACTTAAAATTAACAATAATAAAAACTGCCTCAAAACCAATCCCTCCTTAAGTGAGTCAACTAGGACCATCCGAGACCACTGAAAAGCATATTATAAAAATTAACAGATTTGCTAAAATTATGGATAAATGTATAGTAAAAACCCCCCTGAACTGATATAATATAGTTACCAGACTATAACCAGAGGGGGGTTTTCACATGCTTAAAGAT
>DATGTQ010000216.1 GCA_035301805.1 Tissierellales bacterium | reverse complement strand
GTTGTTTTTTATCATGGTTTTAATATACCACAAACATCGTGTGTTGTCAATGGTTTTTTAAAACCATGTTTAAAGTTTAGTTTTTTGGATTATTTTACAATTACTTCCTCTCGTGGATATATAAGAGTAGACTCAAATTCCACTTTTGAAAAAATGAAAGGAGCTTTAACATGAGATATTATTTAGATTTTAATGAACTAAACTGTAGTATCAAGGAGGAATTAGTTGAATTTGCAACTGAAGATTATCTAAATCAATATGGTATAGATGATATTGAAGAAATCATTTCTGATACTGAATTAGATTATGATGATCTACTATCTTTGAAAGTTTCAGAACACATGGCTAGAGTTACTATTAAAATAAAATTATAAGGAGAGATGATTAAATGATATTTAAAAACAGAAGAATTACCACCAAAAATTTAAGTCCTCAAGATGCCTGGGATAAATTCGTTGATATGAATGAAGAAAAATTTATTGCTTTTATGAGGCCAGCAACAGATATTGGAGAAATCTGCAAAATTTATGCAAGTGATCTTCCCAAGGCTTTTGAGTATGAGAAAATATTATTTACTAATAAACAAATTAAAGAAATAGAAAGATTACTATGTATTTACTTAACTGATTTTGTAAATAGTAAAGGTGGCTATAAAAAATTAGACCTTATGACAGAAGAAGAAATAGAGGATTATTTTGACCAGAAATTTGAAAAATCTTTGGAATACATGGCTTCTTATTTTGATTGTACCCCTGAAGAAATTTACCAGGCTATAGACATCTTAGATGAAGACGAAGATTAATTTTAACTTGGTAGAGTTATCTAATAATTATAATTATTAGATAACTCTACAATGATAGATAATTGCCACCACTCTTCTATTATTTTAACTCAATATCTTATCTCCCACATTTAACCAGACATAAGTCCCAAAAAATCCTTCTATCCTACCATTTTTTCTTCTTAGTATATTCCTTTAAGAGTTCCTCTTCTGTTACCCAATTAGTTAATAAGTCTACTAGATCTTTTTTTGCTTCTTCAATATTTTCATATTCATTTATTATTCTACAGAGCTGGACCTTATCATTAGGATTTGTTTTTATTGTATAGCCCTTAGTCAATTCATTATTTATTTTTTTCATACTTATTACCCCCTAAAGTTATATTCATTTCATTTTCTTTCTATTTTGCTTCTTGTATAGGTGTTCATACTTAAGATATGGAGCTTTTCCTTTATTATAGGGTTTATCTCTCGCTCTTTGAAGGTATGTTTACAGATTGTTTATTAAGGATCTGTAATATTTGGGCTGTTCCCTGTCAATCTATTCAGAAAATATTATCCTATCTATGTTATAATAGAGGAAAATACATATTTTAGGAGGTCTTATTTGTGAAATTAAATTATAAGCGTACCTTTTTTATTGGACTGGCCTTTATGTCCATTTCAGCTTTTTGGCAATTGTATGATAATATTATTCCTCTTATACTACAGAATACCTTTCAGTTAGGAGAGACCTTAACTGGTGGTATAATGGCTATTGACAATGTTTTGGCCTTGTTTTTATTGCCTGTCTTTGGGGCTCTTTCGGACAAGGTTGATACTAGATTGGGAAAACGTACACCCTTTATTCTAGGAGGTACTATTTTAGCTGTCATATTCATGATAGTCATCCCTTATGCAGATAATAGTAGAAATTTTGCTTTATTCTTTATCGCTTTAGGGATTGTCCTCTTGGCTATGAGTACCTATCGTTCGCCTGCTGTGGCCCTCATGCCTGACCTAACACCTAAGCCTTTGAGGAGTAAGGCTAATGCAATTATTAACTTAATGGGTGCTGTAGGTGGAATTATTACCCTTATATTGATTAAGATTTTGATACCTAGTGGACATAATCCTAATTATATGGGGATTTTTATGGCTATTGCTGGATTAATGATCATAGCTGTCACTATACTTTTGATAACCATTCGAGAAAGGAAACTATCCAAAGAAATAGAGGACTTAGATGGACCGGCAATTGAAGATGATGAGATATCTAATCAGGGAAAAACTAAATCAGAACTTCCCCCCGAGGTAAAAAGGAGTCTTTACTTTATCCTTGCCTCTATATTTTTATGGTTTACAGCCTATAATGCAGTCATAACTGCTTTTTCAAGATATGCTGTCAATGTATGGGGATTGGAGGGTGGAGGATTCGCAGATGCATTAATGGTTGCTACAGGGGCTGCCATATTATCCTATATACCTATAGGAATTATATCTTCTAATATAGGTAGAAAGAAAACTATTATAATTGGGATTGTAATGATGAGTATTTCTTATTTCTCTGGATTTTGGTTTTTGGAGTATTCACCTGTTATAAATATAGTCTTTGCCTTTACTGGTATAGGTTGGGCTGCTATCAATGTGAATTCCTATCCTATGGTTGTTGAAATGGCCCAAAGTGCAGATATTGGAAAATATACAGGCCTCTACTATACATTTTCAATGGCTGCTCAGATTTTCACTCCTGTATTTTCTGGATTTTTATTAGAACATATAGGCTATAGAACATTGTTCCCTTATGCATT
>DATGTQ010000215.1 GCA_035301805.1 Tissierellales bacterium | reverse complement strand
TGAACAATTTAATTTAGAAGGAGATGTGGCTATGGATACGTCTTTCCAAGATGACCTAAATGCAGATTCTGTAGATATATTAGAACTGATAATGAGTGTTGAAGACGAATTTGAAATAGAGGTTGAAGAGGAAGAATTAGAAGATATTAGTACTGTAGGAGATGTTGTTGAATATATAGAAAATGTTAAAAACGTTGATTAAGTATATTAAAAGTTACTGTATAAAATTTTGAATTTTCAAAATTTTATACAGTAACCATTATGGAGGTAATTATGTGGTTAGTAGCAGAATTAAAAATAAAGATTTAATAGATCTTCAAAAGAAAATTGGATACTATTTTAAAAATAAAAAATTATTAAAGAAGGCTTTGACTCATAGTTCTTATGCTAATGAAAATAAATCTAAAAATTGGACCCATAATGAAAGATTAGAGTTTTTAGGAGATTCAGTACTTAATCTTATAGTTAGTGAATATGTATACAGGAAATTTCCTAACGATCCTGAAGGAGAGTTAACTAAATTTAGAGCCTCGATTGTATGTGAGACATCCTTAGCTTATGCTGCTAAAACGATGAACTTAGGAGATTATTTGTTATTAGGGAAAGGCGAAGAAGTTACTGGAGGAAGAAATAGAGATTCTATTCAAGCCGATGCTTTAGAAGCTTTAATAGGTTCTATATACTTAGACGGTGGTTTAGAAAATACTAAAAAATTTATAATTGATATGATAGAAGTTAAAGTACCAAGAACAACAAGCTTTGAATATTTATTTACTGACTATAAGACTAGGCTTCAGGAAGAACTACAAAGAACCAAAAAGGTCAAGGTCAAATATTCAGTAATCAAGGAGCAAGGGCCAGATCATGATAAAGTTTTTTATATAAATCTTATGGTAGACGGGGAACTATATGGAAGTGGTAAAGGTAGAAGCAAAAAAGAGGCGGAACAAGTGGCCGCTAAATCAGCATTAAATAAATTAGGTGTATCCGATGAGTAATAAACATTATATTATACCTATTTTTGTTCCACACCTTGGCTGCCCCCATAGTTGTGTATTTTGTAATCAGCAAAGAATCACAGGCTTATCTACTAATGTAAATATAAATGATGTAAAGAAAAAGATTGAAAACAGTTTAGAGACTATTCCTAAAAATAAAAAGAAATTAGAAGTTGCCTTTTATGGTGGCAGTTTTACAGGTATTGATAAAGAGGTACAAAAAGATTTACTAACTATTCCTTACAATTATAAAAAAGAAGATATAATAGATGAAATTAGGCTTTCTACTAGACCGGATTATATAAATACTGAAATACTTAAATTGCTAAAATCTTTTGGAGTAGATACTATAGAATTAGGTGTCCAATCCCTAGCAAATGATGTACTTAAAGCAAGCGGCAGGGGTCATGTAGAGGCAGAGGTGTATAAAGCTGTTGACTTAATAAAGAAGTTCGATTTTAAACTAGGACTTCAAATGATGGTAGGATTGCCAAAGGATACTAAAGAAAAAAGCTTATATACAGCAAAACAAATAGCTAGCCAACGGCCTGATTGTGTAAGAATATATCCAACCTTAATTATTAAAGATACTTATTTGGAAAAATTATATTTAAATGGCAACTACATTCCATTATCTTTAGAGGAAGCAGTAAATATATCTACAGATTTACTATTGCTTTTTGAATATTACAATATAAATGTTATAAGAATAGGTCTTCAGCCTACAGAAAAAATCTCCTTGGGTAAGGATGTAGTAGCCGGACCTTTCCATCCATCTTTTAGACAACTAGTAGAGTCAAATATATATAAAATGATTTTAGAAAGATATTTTGAAACTATGGATAAGTTTAGAACCACTGGCAAAACTTTAATACTAAAAATAAACAATAAAGATATATCAAATATTTCTGGACAAAAATCTAAAAATATTAAATATATAAAAGAAAAGTATGGGTTTAAAAAAATAAAGATTTATGGTGAAGACGTAGCAGACAACAATATAAAGATTAATTTTGATAATATATATGATACAATTAATAAAGATGAAATAATTAAAGATTATTTATTTAAAAATAATATAATAACTTAAAATTAGGTTTCCTTTTGCTGGAAACCTTTTAACGTCGAAACATGGGGTGTTTAAGTTGTATTTAAAAAAACTAGAAATTCAAGGTTTTAAATCTTTTGCTGATAAAACTGAGATTAATTTTGAAAATGGTATCACTTGTATAGTCGGTCCTAATGGCAGTGGGAAAAGTAATGTTTCTGATGCTATTAGGTGGGTTTTAGGTGAACAAAGCGTAAAAACCCTAAGGGGAAATAAAATGGAAGATATTATATTTGCTGGAACGAAAAACAGAAGGCCCCTAGGTTTTGGAGAAGTTTCAATTACTTTTGACAATAAAGATAATAATATTCCCATAGAGTATTCAGAAGTATCTATTACTAGGAGAATATTTAGATCAGGAGAAAGTGAATATTATATAAATAAGAACTCCTGTAGATTGCGGGATATAAAAAAATTATTTATGGATACTGGTGTAGGTAAAGATGGATATTCTATTATTGGACAAGGTAGGGTTGATGAAATATTAAGTAATAAGCCAGAAGAAAGAAGGAGTATTTTTGAGGAAGCTGCTGGAATAACTAAATACAAAACTAGAAAAGAAAAAGCAGAGAAAAAGCTAGTTAAAACTGAAGAAAATTTAGTGCGAATAAATGATATTGTACTTGAACTAGAAAGGCAATTAAAACCTTTAAAGGAACAATCTAAGGCAGCAAAAGAATATATGGGCAGAGTAGAAGAATTAAAAGGGTTAGAAATAAACGTCATTATAAGAGAGCTAGATAGTTTGAATATTAAATTAGAGGAAATTGAAAAAGAAAAAACAAGTTTAAAAGAAAAATTACAAAAAAAGATAAAAGAAAGAAATATTGTAGAGAATAAATACAACGAAGAAAAAAACAGCATTAATAAAATGGATAAGCATATGGAGGAATTCCAAAATAAAAGGTTTGATTTACAAAAAGAACTTGAGGATAAAAGAAATAAACTCACATTATTAGATGAAAAAGAAAAATACAATAGAAAAGAAAAAGAAAGGCTAGAAGAAGAAATTAATAAGTTAATAGAAGAAAAAGGAAGACTGTCTTCTAATGCAAAGGAGTTACAATTAACTTATGAAGAACATAATCAGGAATTAAATCAACTAAAAGAAAAATATAAAGAAGAATTTAAACGAGCAGAATATTTAGAAAAAGATATATTAAATGAAGAAAAAATAATAGATGAAACTAAAGGTAATATTATTGATACTTTTAATTTAATGACTGACAGAAAAAGCAAAATAAACAATCTTAATTCTTTTCAAAAGAATATTGATAATAGGATATCTCAGGTTAATAAAGAGATTAAAGAAATTGAAAATGACAAAACAGAAAGAGTAAAAATAATAGATAGTTTATTAAAAGAAGAAAAGTTAAAAAAAGAAGAAGTAAAAGATATTAGTAAAGAACTAGTAAATTCAAACAAAAAGATTAAAGAATTGCAGAAAGACTTATCCAATTTATATGATAAATCTAATGAAAATAGGGGAAATTTACAAGGAAAAATATCTAATCATAGGTTTTTAGTAAATATGGAAGAAAGTTATGAAGGATTTTATAGAAGTGTAAAAAATGTAATGAAGGCTTGTAAAAAAGATTCTATTTTAGGAGAAGGTATAGTAGGTGTAGTGGCAGATTTAATAAAAGTAGAAGATAAATATGAAAAAGCAATTGGAGTAGCATTAGGTTCAAGTTT
>DATGTQ010000214.1 GCA_035301805.1 Tissierellales bacterium | reverse complement strand
TACCCCAAGAAAACCCAAAACATAATTTCCAATTTTATTTTAAAATTATGTTTTCAAAAATAATGGATTATTCCAATTATCTTCAATTATAAACCTTTCATCTCTCATATCTTCAATAATATCTATTTGAAGCATATTCTTTTTTCTAAAACTTCTAAGACATCGAAAAAAATACAACTGCATTAGGTTGAATGCTAATATTATAAACATGAATACAGTTTCTACACCCGTAGGGCTATGAAGAAAACAATGATTCAAATGCCAGTGCGTTTTTAGTTGGTGAAAAGCATTATTCTCAATATCCCATCTTTTATGCATAATCTTCCATAGAGTTTCTACTGAAGTAACTTTATCTGTAGTAATAATCCAGCCTTCCTTTAATTCTACCTTATCTCCAACATGGATTTCTTCTTTAAATCTTATAAATCTCACATATATACCCGAATCCGACATTTCAAAGCCATCCTCATCCCAGGCTTTAATTTTAGTATAGCTTTTGCCCCCTTGCTTTATAATCCATTCTTTATTTGCCTTACGGCATTTAAAAATAGCTAACGCATCTTTTACAATATTGAGTCTTTCATCTTTAACCCTTACCACTGCATCCATACCTATTGATAGAACTTCTTTAATCCAAGTAGATTTACAATATAAAGCATCAGCTACAATGATATCTGCAAAATGATGATATTTTTTATAAAGTTTTTTTATTAATCGTTTCCCACCCGTAATTTCACCTTCATCTTTATTTGATCCATCCCTTTTAGGTTCAAGCATTTCTTGACCTAAAATAATATGTGGATCTGAGCCAATAGTTGTACACACTACAGAACTATGAAAATAATGAGTAATACCATCTTTTTGAACTCTTGTAAGACAATTTTCACAACACTTATTTGTGCTTTCAAATAATTCTACCCCATCTATTGCAACTACCTTTAACCTATCTATTGTGCCACCTCTAAAAACTTTATTTTTTATAGTAGTTCTTATTACATTACTATGCATTTCTTTTAAACCATCTAAATCAAATTCACTCAAACAATCTCTAATAGCGTCAATCTTTGGTGTTTTCGTCCTCTTTGGTAATAACTTTTTAAACTTTCTTTTTTTAAGCCAATGGTTTAACCTATTAAAGCTCTCTATTTGAAGCATAAATCCAAGTAGTACAACGAAAGTAATGGTTGAGAGTTCTATTGAATATTTTATTCTTTTATCTTTTAGTCTATTAATCTTTTCTCCAATATGATATACTTTATTAATATAAGTGAGCATTTGTTTTAAATAACTTTTGTTCATTTTATCAGCATCCTTTTTTTGTTTTTTGCCATAAAACTATTATAAAAAGGATGCTTTTATTTTGCAAATTTTCCCCTTATAATTTCCAGTAAAAATCGGAATATATAAGTTTTATTTAGTACATCACTAATTGTTCAATTATAGGGGCTATCGCCCTCTTATATTTTTAAAAGCTAAACTTCTGGCCTGAATCATATGACAATTATGTATATCTTTAATATCTTCAATTCGATTTTTATTATATCATAATCTCCTGAATATAATAATTATTAAGCCTTAATCGGGTGCATAAATTAAAAGCGACCCATATTGTGGATTATACCCTACCTATATCTTGCAATGACTAAATTTAGCCCCGAAGGGGAATTATGGAACTAAAAATGTACAGACTTCTCCTAATAAGACAACATGGTATATATTTCCAAGGTTTTCTAAGCTTACAAATTAAGCACTTATAATTTCTACTACATCAGTCCAAAGATTACTTTCATATTTAGCACGTAGTGCTGCGATATACTGACCTCCACCTATTCCCCATCTCATTCCAGACTGTTTCATTCTCTGTTGAATGACGACCTTATTACCACTTTCTATTGGACCACTGCCTATATAATATCCATTTTCTTTATAACTTTTATATTTTATTCGTTCTCTATTATTTACTATATAATTGTATACATTAACAACTCCAAATGGTATATCTTTAATTAAATTTAAAGATATATAATCCAATGCTTCATCAATCTTCTGATCTTCTATTAAATTAAGTACTGTATTTACCCATATTCGTCTTCCGACTTCATCTAATGGATATAATATTTTGGCATAGTTATTTACATTTTCACTTAGATGAAAATAATCAAGTATTCTTATAGCATCTGGGAAAAGTTCTTCACACATATTCCATATCCATGCTGCACCATCACCAAGAACTACGACTTTCCTTAATACACCATATCCAGCTCTCGCTGCTGCATCAAAGATAACTTTTTTAAACTCTCCAACCCCTCCAAAATAAGTAACATATTCTTTTTTATTTATAATTTTATCCCCATTTGACCTAGTTATTAAGTCTTTATCTGTAAAAACTAACCCTAATTTCATTTCCTTCCAACTTGAATTATTTTCATCTTGGACTCTAGTATTTACAGTAGAACCATCTACCATAATATAAAGAATTCCCTCCTTTTTATTTTTTTCTAAAGTATCTGGAATTATTTTTTCTGGCCTTTCAAAGGTTTTATTGGCTGATTCCATTTGTTTTTCAAAGACCTCTTTCCCAATTTCCTCTGAAATAATTTGCATTTGCGTAGCACTTATATCTAAATGTAGAAATTTTTCTAAAACATCAGATGCTCTTTCAAAAGATGGCACTAACTGCGATGCATATGTTATTGCTTCAGTTACACCCTTGGTTATTCTATGTTTTCTATTTAAACCTAAGATTTCATCGTTTTCTCCATATTCTTTAC
>DATGTQ010000213.1 GCA_035301805.1 Tissierellales bacterium | reverse complement strand
TCTTTTCTGCCTTTACTTCTTGGATTATATATTGCTATTACAAAATCTCCTTTTGCCCCGTATTCCACTCTTTTCTCTATTACTTCCCAAGGTGTAAGAAGATCACTTAAACTTATAGAACAAAAATCATGCATAATAGGTGAGCCTAAATCACTAGCTGCAGAAAAAGCCGCCGTCACTCCTGGTACTATTTCTACGTCTATATCATCAACAAGCTCTAATATAGGACCTGCCATTCCATAAAGACCTGCATCACCAGTACTTATTATAGCTGTATTTTTTCCCTCTCTTACTTTTTCTATTGCATATTCACATCTTTCTATTTCTCCTCTCATTCCAGTAGAAAAAATTTCTTTTCCTTCTATTAAATCTTCTCCTAAATATTCTATATAAGGAACATATCCCACTATTACATCAGACTTTTTTATAGTTTGAATTGCTTTTAATGTGAAATGCTCTTTTCCTCCTGGTCCAATTCCTACTACATACAACTTTGCCATTAAAAAACCTCCTTTGAAATTGCTAATGTTATTCCATTATAAATAGTTTTGTCTACAATTAAATTACCTCCTGATAGGTATGCAGAAGGTTCGCTAACACCATAAACCCCTATTTTCTCTTTTACAAATTGGCTCTTTTGAAAACTATCTTCTACTTTTTTTATTTCTTCTTTAGTAAAAATGTTCATAGGACAACTAAAATATTCAGACGCTTCTATTATTCCTTTCTCATTTTTTTTAATTGAGACTGTACCTATGGACTTAATAGATTCTTCTGATAGGCTATTTTTATTTAGTAAATCAATAATCGAATTAATTATATCCTTTCCCCTAGTACCTTTTCTACACCCTATTCCAATGTTTAAATTTTGGGGTCGTAGAATTGTATAAGGTATACTAGGTTTTATTCCTTTCTGCGAAGTGACTAATAGAATTCCATCTACCTTTTCCTCTATTAATTTAATTCCCTGTTTATCTTCTATTTCTATTAAATTTGAATAACCTATTTTAGCTTTTATTTCAGAATAAAAACCTATCTTTTTGCCTTCTATCATAAGGGTTGTAATCTTTTTTACACTATTCATATTTTTCATATATAAATTATTTCTTATAGCATACATATCTACAGCTTCAATTCCCCGACTATCCGAAGCTGTAGTTATTATAGGCTTAGCATCAATAATATTTCCTATTTCTTTAGAAAGAGTATTTGCCCCTCCAATATGACCAGACAACAAGCTAATACTATACCTTCCTAAATCATCTACAACTACTATTGCTGGATCTGTTTTTTTATCTTTTATGAAAGGAATCATCATTCTTATAGCTATACCCGTTGCAGATATAAATACTATTCCATCATATTTTCTTACTACTTCAGGTAATATGGTTTTTATACCACCTTTTATGGATGAATTGTGAAAATGCTTTATAGCTTCCACAAAGTTAGGCTTCTGCTCATAATTTTTTAGTATCTGTTCTCCTATCTCTCTACCCTTAGAAGTGAAAGAAAGGCAAGCAACTTTCATTTTATAGCCTCCCTGTATTCATGGGTAAATTTAGGATCATATAATTTTGACCTTTCATATTCTCCTATTATAAAGTCTCCTACTAATATTTGTGCTGTTTTATTAATTCCTTCTTTCTTAACTTTGTCTCCTATATCTTTTAAGGTTCCCATTAGGATTTTCTCATCTTTCCAACTTGCCTTATACACTACTGCAACTGGCACATTATCTCTTCCATATCCTTTTTCAAGCTTGTCTACTACATTATCTATTTGTTGGACAGATAAAAATATTGCCATAGAAGCTCCGTAGGATGCAAGTTTTTCTAAATTTTCTTTTTCTGGCACCTCTGTTCTACCTTCTATACGGGTAAGTATAACTGTTTGACTTACTTTTGGAAGAGTAAACTCACTTTTAATTGCAGAACATGCGGCAGTAAAAGAACTAACTCCTGGAACGATTTTATAAGGAATACTTTTTTTCTCTAATATATCCATTTGTTCTTTTATGGCACCATAAATAGTTGGGTCCCCTGTATGAAGCCTAACAACCTTTAATCCTTTTCTATATCCTTCTTCCATTTCATCTACTACTTCTTCCAGAGTCATAGATGCACTATTATAAAACTTACAACTTTTTTTACAAAAAACCAAATGTTCTTTAGAAACTAGGGAACCAGCATATATAACAATATCTGCTTCCTCTAGCAACCTTCTTCCTTTTATGGTTATTAAATCGACGTCCCCTGGACCTGCCCCTACAAAACTAATCATTTTCTTCTCTCCTTCCTATAATTAAGGAAATATAATCTTTATCTTTAATAACATCTTCTCCACTACTTAAAACCTTTTCTCCATCTAAGGTTGTTCTTTTAACATATGACCAGATAAAACCATTATCCTCCAATAAATCTAAAGTTTCTTTTTTATTATTGCT
>DATGTQ010000212.1 GCA_035301805.1 Tissierellales bacterium | reverse complement strand
GCTAATACTGCTTCTTTTGACAGCTTTGAAAAATCTGGCTTAAACAAAAATGAAAGACCAGCCTTTCCTCCTGGAAGGGTTATAGCCCTTATATCCAATATAATAACTATTACTAAAAGTAAAGGGATTAGTATTTTTGAAAACTTTTCTATTCCTTCTTCTACTCCTACAGCAACTATTAAAGCAGTAATTCCCATAAAAACAACCTGCCATATTACAGCCGAATTGGGTGGGATATAAAATCCGTAAACATGGCCTCAATAGCAACTACATCCTTTCCTACAAATTGGTTAGTTATAGATTTTACCAAATATTCCAAAGTCCATCCAGCTATAACACTATAAAAAGATAAAATCATAAATGCGGCTAAAACTCCTAATACTCCACTGGAATACCATTTTGTCCTTGGTGAAAGTTCTTTAAAGGAACCTATGGCATCCTTTTTTGCTTCTCTACCTATAATAACTTCTGCCAACATTACAGGAATGCCTATAACACAAACACTTAATAAATAAACTAATAAAAATGCAGCTCCTCCATACTCTCCAGTAATATAGGGAAACCTCCATATATTACCTAACCCTACAGCAGAACCGATAGCGGCTGCTAAAAGTCCAAAACTACTTTTAAAACTTTCCCTCTTTTCTAAATTACCACTACCTACTTTATCATTACTATTCAATTTTTTACCTCCTCCTTTGGTGTAGAATAACTTCGTTGTACTAAAGCATACAATGTTTATTTGTAAAAGTCAAGGATTTTTCTGAATTGTCTGAAATATATCAAAGACAAATTCGATTCATAAAGTTCCTTCCAATTAAATATTATATATAAAGATATAAAGATTTTATTTAAAGGGGGATATATATATGTTTTCTAAAAAAGAATATATTAAATATTCTTTAGAATATAATTTATTTTTTGGAAGGTTGATGAAAGAACATCTAATATTTTTAGAGTCTGGCTTTTCTGTTAAGAATGCAGAGTATATTTTAGAAGCTGATACTTTAAAATCAGAATTTGAGGACTTTTTATTACATATAATATCTATAGCTAACGGATATATAAGTAAAGATGTTCTGGTTTCAAAAGAACTAGTTACACCTTATACATTAGAAACTGAAAATATTACTCAATTCTATACTGGAATATGTATAAACACGAATATAACAGAAATGGAAATGACCCTACCTGAAAATAAACATTTAGACTATTACAACAACCTATTTAATGAAATTCAAATGATAAATTCTAATGCTATAAATTTAGTTGAGAGAGCTATTGATTATAAATCAAAAGTTCTATCTAATGTTTTAGGGTGTAAAGTATTAAATAGAAACTATCCAAGTCTTCTGGAACATATGCTTGAAGAGGCTGAATTTTATTTAGAGATTCTCCATGCTTTAGAAAATTTTAATGAAATTCCTATTAAAGATGAGCTAGTGAAAAAAGAAGTTTTCTGGAATCATATAATGGAAGAACACTCTTTATTTATAAGAGGACTTTTAGATCCGGAGGAAGAAGATTTAATTGATATCGCCAACAAACTTGCCTATGAGTTTGAAAAGTTAGCGGCAGTAGCTAGGGAAGTACTAGATAAAAACTTACCTCATGAAAAGATCACCAAAAAAAGTAAGGAGGCAACTAAAGACATAATAGAGTTTAAAGAAGCAAGTACAGAAGGTTTAATTAAATGTGAAATTAAATCTATTATTCTTCCTCTTTTAGCCGACCATATACTACGAGAAGCTTACCATTATTTAAGGGTATTAAAAACTAAGAAACCTAAATAAAAAAGCCTAAATCCTATTTTTAAAATCATAATAGAGAATATATAAATATTTATTTATATATAAAATAGTTTTTTAAAATTAAAAATTAATAGGAAGAAAAAATCAAATAATTTTTTCTTCCTATTTTACATTTTTTACGTTCTTTATTATCTTATGTTTTTTTATATCATTCCATTTTTTATAATTAAACTAAGAACACTCTTAACTTTAGTCATAAAGTAGGCTTGATCGATTTTACCTAAATAATATCTTCTATATTAATTGGCGGAGAGAGAGGGATTTGAACCCCCGGTACGAGAATCGTACAATGGTTTTCGAGACCACCGCCTTCAACCTCTCAGCCATCTCTCCATAATTATTTTTTTCTTAATTCTTTAAAAAAGTCTTTCATAATTTGAGAACATTCTTCTTCAAGAATACCCCATTCTATTTCAACTTGATGATTAAAATTAGGATTGTTAAGTAAGTTTATAACGGTTCCACAACATCCCATTTTATAATCTCTAGCTCCAATTACTAGCCTTTCAATTCTAGAATTTAAAATAGCTCCTGCACACATGGCACAAGGTTCTATTGTCACATACATAGTACTGTTTAATAATCGCCAGCCTTTTAAATTTTGGCTAGCGTTTCTTATAGCAATTATTTCGGCATGAGCTGTCGGATCTTTTAATGTTTCCCTTTTATTGTAACCACTACCAACTACTCTACCATTTTGAACTATAATAGCTCCTACTGGCACTTCAAAAATTTTAGAGGCTTTATAAGCTTCTAAAAGAGCCAATCTCATATATTTTTCATTCACAAAATCACCTATTAAAATAATGGTGCACCCGAGAGGATTCGAACCCCTGGCCTACGCCTTAGGAGGGCGTCGCTCTATCCACCTGAGCTACGGATGCACATTCTTGATACCTATATATTTTATAACAAAATATCAATATTGTCAATTTAATTTCTAATTGTAATATTACCTTAGTTAATAATATCTTTGCCATATATTTTAATATACCCCTTTTAACCCTAACAGTTAAAATTGTCGTGGTGAAAATTAAAGAATGACTTTATTTACCTAGAAAAAAACATATCGTAAAAACTTATGATTTAAAGCTTTTACGATACACTTTTCTGTGTTTTCCTTTTTAGTAGGATAGTTCTTACCAATATATTTTTTAACCGTTTTTAGTAGTATATTATACTATTTTGGTTTAAAAGTGTCGTCAGGAAAAAGTTAGGCATGGCCTGGCTATCATTTCCACTTATATTTTTATATTTATTAGACTTAATAAGATACCTTAATATTGATATTAAAATTATAAATATTAGTATTGTTAGAGCCATCCCAAAATAAGTTGCTAAAATTACTCTAAAAGGGGTATAACAGTGACATCTAAATCCATTACAATCACCATACTTTTATAAGTTATTATAACTTATTACATAGTAGCTTATTTAATTAGTAATTTTCCATTAAAGCCATGTAAGGGTAGTATTTACAACTTTTAATTCAGGCATTACTTTAAAGTTTGTTTTAAATAAATTAGAAAATAAAAAGTTATACTTTTCAATCATAATATTAATCAACAAAAATTCCTTTTATATATCTAAATATAGTAGTTAAGAAAAAAGCTTTCTTATAATCTTCCTTAACTATTAAATCTACCTCATCAATAATCACATCATCTTTTAAAACTGCTAATTTCCCTACTACTTCTCCTTTTTTCAATGGAGCTTTTAATTTCTCTTCTGGAATTACATCTATTTTTATATTTTCATCTTCCTTCTTTAATACATTTACATCTCTTATAGGGAATATTTCTATTTCCCCTATTTTACTATTAGGTATTTTTTTAGTTGCAATAACTTTTTCTGTAGAGGCTATAATTTCTTTAGAATAATTATTTAGTCCATATTGAAGAAGAGTTTTTGATAATTCATTTCTTTTTTCCTCATCTTCTGTTCCCATAACTATTCCTATAAGCCTACAATCATTTATTTCCATAGTAGATACTAAGCAATAGCCTGCTCCCTCAGTAAAACCTGTTTTTAATCCATCTACTCCCTTAAGATTATTTAACAGATGATTAGTATTTTCTTGCTTAAATTCTCTTTCTTCATTTTCTATATAAGGGATTGAAGAAACCTTAAGTACTTCAGGATATTCTTTTATAATATGTTTAGCTAAAGTAAAAATGTCTTCAGGACTCATAAGGTTTTTTACTTTTTCTTCTGGTAGGCCTGTAGAATTAAAATATAAAGTATTTTTAAGTTCCAATTCTTTAGCCTTAGTATTCATTTTATTGACAAATTCTCTTTCACTTCCCGCTATATGCTTTGCCAAAGCAACGGCGCCATCGTTGGCAGAAACTACTAATAAACCTTCTATAAGCTCTTCAACAGTAAACATTTCCCCTTCTTTTAAATTTAAGCTAGACCCTTTAACTTCTTCTACTTCTTTATCTATACGCACATTATCATCCATAGAAGTTGTACCTTTTTCTATTTCATCCATAACTACTAAATAAGTCATAAGTTTTGTAATACTGGCAATTTCAATAGGTTTGTCTATATTATATTCTTCTAATATTTCTCCATTTTTAAAATCCCCAAGCAAATATCCACTTACTTCATCTTCAATCCCTACACTATTCCCATAAACAAAAATGCTATTTGAAAATAATAAGATTATAGATAAACATAATGTTATAAAACTTTTTTTATTACATAGATTTCTCACAACCATCACCTACATCAATTAATTTTCCCCATATAACCACTTTTCTTTTCTCTCTTTAAAATTCTCCCCTGTTACTTCCTCACATACCTTTAAAAAATCATCTGTTGTAGCATTTAAAAATTTATATTCTTTATAATATTTACTAAGTATATCATAAAGTACATCTTCCCCAAAATCCTTTTTTATACTATTTATAAACATAGCTCCCCTAGAATAAGCTAAAGATCCATAGTCGTTCCAATCATCGAATTCATCTAGGGGCTTAAGCACTTTATCATCAATATCAAACAATTGTTTTGCTCTTTCATAACTTTCTACTACCATTACATCATAATAATCCCCACCATGATTTTTCCCATAAACCTCATTCATATATATAACTTCTGAGTAAGTAGCAAGAGATTCATCTAACCAAGCCTCATCTATCTGATCATTACCTACTACTCCATACCACCATTGATGGGCTGTTTCATGGACTATAATGATTTCTAAAAATTCTTTCGTTGTCATAGTACAATAATTTTCAGCTATATATACTAATCCTGGATATTCCATTCCAGAAGGAAAACTATTCATAACTACTGAATATTGACCATAAGGATATTTACCAAATAAAGTATTAAATTTTCTTATAGCATTTTCAGCTATATCAGAAGCTACCTTTTTTATCTTTGCTTCATCTTCTAAAAAATAAACTTTAATCAAGGTACCATCTACTTCTCTTTCCTCCACTACAAAGTCTGTACTACATACCCAGGCAAAATCTCTAATTAATTTTCCCTCTATATCCCAAACCTTCTTTCCCTTTTTATTTTTTTCTGAAAGTATATTTCCACTAGAAGCTACAATCATATCCTTTGGTGTAGTTATAGTTACATTATAATTACTAACATCACTATAAAAAGGGTCCCCTATACTATAATAGGGATCTGTATTCCAGCCTTTTTCATCGTAAACACAAGCTATTGGATACCAATTACCAAAATTATAAGTTTTTTCACCATAACCAAATCTATCCTCAGCAGGGGGTAGAACCCCAGTATATTCCATTTTAATCTTTATTTTTTCCTTTGGTTTTAATGATTCTTCTAAATTAATTTTAAGTATCGTATCTCCTTCACCTTCTAAGGTAAAGCTTATCTCTTTGTTATCAACTAATATTTTATTCATCTCAATATAGCCTGGTTCAAATCCCTGAGGGAAGGCTCTATCCATATCATTAAACAATATAGGCACTGTCTCTACTGTTTTAAAAGCATTAGGATATAAATGAAAATATATCTCATTTAACTCTATATCTTCATTATTTATATATAAAACAGTTTGATTACCTATATAAGTTTTTTCTTCTGGATTAAAATCTATATCTATTTCATATTGATTTATTTCATCCTCTTTTATATTATTAAGCTCTTCTGTTATTAACGTTGGATAGTCCTTAATTTCCCTTACCTCTTCTTTTTTGCAAGCAGAAACTGTCAAAGATAATACTAAAATAATGGAAACTAATAATAGTCTTTTAGCCCCTTTTCTCAAAATATACCTCCTTTAAAATAATATCTCCTTTATTATATTAATATTTAAGGCTTATTATTAATTCTTCACAAAATATAAAAATCCTCTAAAGAAAAGACAGGGAATATGATCTTCCCTTTTCATAAACCAACTTTTACTTCACCTGTCTATTCTAAGGGGATTATCTCACTTTTCCCTGTCTAAAAACTATATATATTTTACAATTGTTTTAATCCATGCTTTGATATGATTTATATTTCACTTTTACTCTATCTCTCTATCTTTTCCAATCCTCTCATATAAGGTCTCAATGCTTCCGGTATAAAAATAGAACCATCTTCTTGTTGGAAATTTTCCAAAATAGCTGCTGTAGTTCTACCTACCGCTAAACCAGAACCATTTAAAGTATGAACATATTCTAATTTTTTATTGTCCTCTCTTCTAAATCTAATGTTAGCCCTTCTTGCTTGAAAATCTTCAAAATTACTGCAAGAAGATATTTCTACATATCTATTATAACTAGGCATCCAAACCTCAATATCATAAGTTTTTGCAGAGGAAAAACCTAAATCTCCAGTACAAAGCATTACTATCCTATAAGGTAAACCTAAAAGTTTTAATACTTCTTCAGCATCTGCCGTTAGCTTTTCTAATTCTTCATAAGACTCTTCAGGCTTTACAAATTTAACTAACTCTACTTTGTCAAACTGATGATTTCTAATTAAACCTCTAGTATCCCTACCAGCAGAACCTGCTTCTTGTCTAAAACAAGGAGAATATGCAGTATAGTACATTGGCAACATACCCTCTTTAAGTATTTCATCTCTATGAAGATTTGTAACAGGTACTTCTGCTGTTGGAATTAAGAAGTAATCCTTACTAGGGACACCAAAAGCATCTTCTGCAAACTTAGGAAGTTGGCCAGTTCCTGTCATACTTACTCTATTTACCATAAAAGGAGTTGATACTTCTTTATAATTTTGATCCACAGTGTGTAAATCTAACATGAAATTTATTAAAGCTCTTTCTAACAAAGCGCCTTTATCTTTAAATACAGTAAATCTAGCACCTGTAACCTTAGATGCTCTTTCGAAATCTAATATATCTAAATCTACACCTAAATCCCAGTGGGCTTTTGGTTCAAAAGTAAATTCTATAGGTTCTCCTATTTTTCTTATTTCAACATTTTCTTCATCAGTTTCGCCCTTTACTACATCTTCATGAGGTATATTAGGTATATGTAGCAGTAAGTCTTTAAGTTCTTCATCGATTTTTTTAACCTTTTCATCTATAGCCTTTACATTTGCTGATAATTTTTTCATTTCTTCTAATAGAGAGGATATATCCCTACCTTCTTTTTTCATTTTGGGAATTTCTTTTGAAACCTTATTTTGTTCAGCTTTCATGTTTTCTACTTCAAAAAGTAGCTTTCTTCTTTTCTCATCTATTTCTAAGATTTCATCAATATTGTATTCTTCATTTCTTTTAGCTAAACCTTTTTTTACTTCTTCTGGACTTTTTCTTATTCTTCTAATATCTAACATTATTTTACCTCCTTTTTCTATTTTAAATATAAAAAAACTCCCAATCCCTTTAGGGACGAGAGTTATTCCCGCGTTGCCACCCTAGTTAGCTTCATATGGCCCACTTATAAAATACTTTGCTCCAGGCTGGATTCAACAATTTATCTTGCCAATTCACACCGGCCATTGGCTCTCTGTAAAAGATAAAGTTTGCTTACTAGTTCCTTTCATTGCATAGCTATTAATTTTACTACCAATTATATCATGATAAGATTTATTTTTCAATGTGTTTTTTCTTCCATTTAATTCAATTTCATATCTCCTGCTTTAATATGGCCATTTTCCTTCATCCATTTAGATATTAAATAAGAAATAACTCCCGGAAGAATGAAATGCATTAAAAGTATTGATATAAAAACCTTAGGGCTAGAACCCATAGTATCTATCAAGGCAAATTGCCCAACTAGTCCACTAGTCCCCATACCTGCACCTATCATATTACTTTCCATTTTAAAAACTGTAGTTGAAATGGGCCCCAAAATAGCTGATGCAATTATTGGAGGTATCCAAATTCGTGGATTTCTAATTATATTAGGTATTTGAAGCATTGAGGTTCCTATACCTTGGGCTATAAAACCACCAAATCCATTATCTTCATAGCTAGCTACGGCGAAGCCTATCATTTGGGCACAGCAACCAACAGTAGCAGCTCCTGCTGCCAAACCATTTAATCCTAAAGATATAGCTAAGGCTGCACTACTTATAGGCAAAGTTAAAGCAATACCCACTAATATAGATACTAGTATACCCATAGGTATAGGTTGTAATTCAGTGGCAAAATTAATTATATTACCAATGAAGGTCATTAGACCACTTACTGCTGGCGCTATATAATAACCAGTTAATCCTCCTACTAAAACTGTAGAAATAGGTACTAAAACTATATCTACTTTAGTTTTTCCTTGAATAAGTTTTGAAAATTCTGCTCCAACTAAAACTGCCACTAAGGCACCTACTGGTTCACCGACTTGTATAGCTAATTCCCCGCTATTTAAGCCTATAGTACCTGCTCCTATAGCGCCAGTAGCTACTGAGGCAAATATCCCTAAAGGAGGAGCATTTAAACTATATGCCACTCCTGCCCCTATAGCTGGTCCCATCATATATTGGGTGATTTCTCCAAAGGTAATTATCAAATCTACTTTTAAAAATCCTCCTATTTGTTTAATAATAAGCCCAGTCATTAAAGAAGAAAAAAGCCCTAAAGCCATGCCATTGAATACATTAATGAGATACTCTTTTATCTTATTTCCCTTAGTTGATTTTTCTTGGTTCAAAATCCCACCCCTTATTTTGTATTTACAGTTGTCTTGTCACCTATATATACAAAATATATCACTTTATTCTAAGTCAATCAAGTAGTTTTTTTTCTTTAAAGCTTCTTTAATATTTTCCAATATCTTTTCATTTTCTACTTCAATAGAATGAATATGGATTCCTTCTGTTAATGTAGATAAAGGTTCTGCCTTGGTCCTTTCTAAGTTTTTCATAAATTGAAATACATCTAATCTTGAACTTATCATTAAAGGACTTTTTATTTCTCCATATAAAGGGTGTTCAACTACTACATCTAAAACTTTACCTCCCATATCTACTATGATTTTTAACTCATCTTCTATTTCTTCATTTTTTGTATGCTTGCAAACTATAGTTTTAACCAGTTTATTTTCCTTCTCCATTGGAATAATGTAACCTTGAGGAGTAGCTAAAATTCTTTCTCCTTTTGCTCTTAAAATAGCAATATCTTGTACTATTATTTGTCTGCTAACCCCTAGTTTATTCGCTAAATCTATTCCTTTAATTGGATTATCTTTTTCCTTTAATAGCCTAAGTATTTCTTTTCTTCTTTCCTTAGAATCCATAGCTTATGCCCCTTTCTCATCTTATTAAATTAATTATATCATGAGAAATAGGCAAAAAAATACCCCTATTCTAAAGGAGTATTGAACTTTATTTATTACCATCCCATTTAGACCATCTTAAATCTGGCCCATAAAATTTTAATGGTATAAATTTTTCTAGAACCCTTGAAAATACTCTATCAGTATAAGTGTCTGATATTTCTTTAGGTGTCAAATTTGTTGAAATAATAGTTTTCTTCTCATTTAACAGTCTAGTATTAACAATATTAAATATTTCTGCATTTGTAAAGGTATTTGCTACTTCTGTTCCTAAATCATCTATAATAAGTAGATCTGCATCCAAAAGTAAATTATATTCATATTCATCAAATTCAGTTATATCCCTTCTGAAACGATGCTTTTCAATAATTTCTAATATAGTAAAAGCTGTTTGATAAATTACTATTTTATTTTTATCTAAAAGTGCCTTAGCTATACAATTACAAATAAAAGTTTTACCAAGACCTGTAGATCCATATAATAATAAATTCTCTTCATTTTTCTCGTTAAAATTTCCCACAAAACCTTCACTAATACTTAAGATATTCATCATATTTTGTCTTGGAGTTAACTCTTCTCCTTCAATAGATTTGTCTGGAAAAATATTTATATCAAAACTTTGGAAATTTTCTTTTTCTAATATGTTTTCTACATTTGACATTTTATAAGCTTTATTTATAAGAGCTTGTTTTAAACAGTTACATCTCTCTCCATTAGATAAGTATCCTGTATCTTCACATTCATTACATTCATAATTTATATCTAAATATTCTATATTAATATTATTCTCTGTTAAATGAACCGCTCTTTCCATTTTTAAGTTTTCCATTTGTTTTTTTATCTCATTTAAATTTTTTTTATAACTAGAAGGATCCTTTAAAATAGACTTAGAAATATAGAAACCAGTTTTGGCTATTTCATCGTCAATAGCTTTTATTTCAGGCACTTTTGAATATACTTCCTTTTTTCTAAGGTTCTGTTCATAATGGGCCTTATCCCTTTTTCTCTCAAATTCTTTTAAAATATCATTTAAAACATGACTATTCATTATTAATCACCTTTTACTTTAAAATAATATTCTTCTCTTTTTTTTCTAGCGATTTCTTCTAGCTCATCTGAAGTATATTGGGAAGTCCTTTGTTCAAAATTATGAAATCTGGTTTGAGCAGTTTTAGGTCTATTTTGTTTTTGATAAGATTTTCTACTTTTATTACTTTTATTAGTACTCTTTACCCTTTTATCCTTTTCTTCAATTTCATCAACAGTTTTTATTCCTTTGCTATACCAAGATGATAATATACCATTTATATAATTTATACTAGGGTTAGAAGTTTTCTTAGTATTTTCACAAGCTTTTAAAACCATTTCTAGAGAAAAATTATATTCATCAAACCATTTGTCTACTACTTTTCTTTCTCCTTCACTTATATTTCTACCAATAAAACCTAAGGATTTCATTATTCTTTCATAGGAATAAACTCTCTTATCCTTTTTCTTTAAATGTTCCATCAAACCTTCTACATTTAATATACCCTTATTATACCAACCTCTTATTACCCTTTCTACGCTACTAATATTTTTACTGCCCTTAATTTCTATTGAGTAGAAAAAGGCTTTAACGACTAATTCTGGATTTAAGTTATAATTATAAAGCCACTCAATAATTCTTTGTTTCTCATTGGGAAATAGGGGCCTACCAACTGTATATTCAACGTCCTTAAACATTTTTTGTACTACTGGAGATGTATTTGCTTCTATTACTTCTTTTGTATTAAAATTATGATATTTCGGCTTATTTCCTATAGATGCTTCTTTTGTTACAGTAATATGCTCATAATTATTATTAATATAGAGCTGCTTTAGGTTTAAAAACTTAACCTTATAATCATATTTATCTTTATCACTTTTCTCTATTATTTTTATTATACCTTTTTCCTCCCAAAATTCCCATGCTCTAAGTACATCACCTAAAGGTATTTCCAAATGTTTTGCAATAGTTTCGTTATTAACTTCAATATCTGCATCTCTATCAAAGGCATATTTATAACCTAGTAAATATACCTTCACATAAGTACCATTAGCCATCGGCATAAAATCATTTATAAAAATATTTTCTATAGGAGTATCTCCTAAATCTATTTCTGTAGTCTCTAAAGTAAAACTCACAAAATCACCTGCCTTAAAAACATCTTGCTAAAAATCTAAAAAACATCCAGTTTATCATAGATATCTTTATCTATTTTCATCTTGTATATATAATTATATATTTTATTTCTATTTATGACAAAAGCTGATCTTTCTTGTTGAAAATAAGGGTTATTCAAATCTATATATTGATCATGATAGTCCATTAAATATTCATCGATTATTACAAAACCTGTTTTTTCATAAACTTTTATAGCCCTTTTGTTAAATTTAGCAACTTCTAAATAAAGACATTTCATGTTCAAATCATTAAAATAATAACCTAAAAAAGTTCCCAAAGCATCTGTACCATAGCCTTTATTAATATAATTTGGATCAAATACTATTCCTAAAGTGGATTGTCCTAATATTCTTTTTATGTTTTTTATACCTAAATATCCTATTAACTTATTTTCTTTATTGTAAATAGCAAAATATTTTTTATTCAAACCGAAGGTTTTCCTATTATACCATTTACTAATACTTTCATAACTTACTAAGGGAAAATTATAGTCACTAAAAAGGGGATTTTCATGAAATCCCCATTCTGTCATTTTTAAAGCATCTTCCAATCTAAATGGAGTTATTACTACATACTTACCTTTTATTATTCCCACTAATATCCTTCTCCATTCACCAGCTAAAGCTAACAATATCGAGGAAAAGCATTATCTATTCCTCGATATTTAAAATTTACTCACTTAATTCCATAAGTTTCTTCCCAAAATCTTCCCCATAGTTTTTAGCTTCTTGTAACCCTTCTTCAAAAGGTATAAAATTAATCCTTAACCCTTCTTCATCGTATATTTTCAATTTTAAATTTTTCATATTACCTAATATAATTTTTACGGCTTCTCCACTCCATCCATAAGAACCAAAAGCTCCTGCTAATTTTCCTTTACTTGTTACAGGATCTATTACCGAAAACACTTTATATATAGGAAGGAGGGTATTTTGATTTATAGTAGGTGATCCAATTATTATAGCCGTACTCTTTTCTATTTTTTCTGATATATTCCCTAGTTCAGCAAATTCTATATCCATGGTTTCTACATCTATATCTCCAACACTTTGGATACCTTCCTTTATCTTATCTGCAGCTTTTCCAGTATTACCATAGGCGGAAACATAGGGTATAAATACAAATTGTTTTTCCGGCTTTTCTAAAGATTTTTCTGCTAATTTTTCTGATAAATTTACATACTTTTCCCAAGTCGTCCTCAATATAGGTCCATGGCCTGGAGCTATAATATCTATATCTAAATCTTTTATTTTGTTTATTGCCTCTAACATATAATTACTAAAAGGCCGTAAAATTACGTCAAAATAATAGTGAAAAGCATCATCGAAATCATCTACTAAATCATCAAACATTCTTTCATCACAGTAATGACAACCAAAAGCATCACAAGTAAATAATATTTTATCTTCTTCTAAATATGTGAACATGCTATCTGGCCAGTGCAAAAACGGTGCTGCAATAAACTTTAAAGTTTTGTTTCCTAAATCTAAAGTATCTCCATGGCCGACTATTTTACTTTTAAATTTTTCATCAGACATACTTTTTAAAAAGTTTATTGCTGCCCTACTTCCAACTACAGTCGCGTTAGGAGCTATTTTTAAAAGATGTCTTAAATTACCTGAATGATCTGGTTCCGTGTGGTCCAAAACAATATATTCAATTTCTTCCGGATTTACAACAGATTTAACCTTATCTAAATATTCATCCTTAAAGTTTTCTTTTGAAGTTTCTATTATAGTCTTCTTATCTGCATCAATAAAATATGAATTATAAGTTGAGCCATACTTAGTTTCCATAACTACATCAAAGGTTACTAAGCCTGGGTCCAATATACCTATCCATTTAACCGAATCTGTAATATCTAAAACTTTTTTATTACCCATTATATCACTCCTTCTACACAAACTCTTATAGTATAGATACCCGAATTAGAAGGAGATTAACTACTCTCTGAACTTTTCATAGTTCGCAAATTTGGTAAAAGGCCCCATCCATACAAGTTCTACTGTTCCTGTTGGTCCATTTCTATGTTTTGCAATTATTACTTCTCCAATGTTTTTCTTATCTGAATCTACATCATAATATTCATCTCTATATAGGAATAGAACAACATCTGCATCTTGCTCAATAGCTCCTGATTCCCTTAGGTCAGAAAGAATGGGTCTATGATCTGACCTTAATTCAGGTGCCCTAGAAAGCTGTGATAATGCTATTACAGGACAATCCATTTCCTTTGCCAAAGCTTTTAGTCCCCTAGAGATTGATGAAATTTCTTGTTGCCTATTTTCTTGTCTATTGCTAGATTCCATAAGCTGTAAGTAGTCAATAACAACTAAATCTAAACCCCTTTCAATCTTTAATCTTCTACATTTAGCTTTCATCTCAGTTAAAGAAATTCCAGCAGTATCATCAATAAATATATCTATTTGAGATAAGGGACCCATAGCCTGTATAACCTTCATCCATTCTTCTTCTGTAAGGTTTCCATTGATTATATTTTGAAGTTCTACATGAGCAAAAGAACTAAGCATCCTTTGTACTAGCTGTTCTTTAGACATTTCTAAACTAAATACAGCTACCTTTGCATCCTCTTTTAAGGCACTATTCAAAGCAATATTAATA
>DATGTQ010000211.1 GCA_035301805.1 Tissierellales bacterium | reverse complement strand
GATGTTTCTATGCCAATAGCTTCTACTGTTTTAACTGAATTTACGTTTACAGACTGTTCTACACTTTTTCTAAGGGTGGTAAGTCCTCCGTAGGATTTGTTCCAGTTAGTAGGCCATAGTTTTCCATCATCATTATAATGAGGGATATCATCTATTGTAGAAGCAGTAGTAAAGCCATTATCTAATGCAGGTAGATATGTAGCTATAGGCTTAATAGTAGAACCTGGTTGTCTTTGGGAAACAGTTGCTCTATTTAACATTCTTGAACCTTCTATATCTCTACCACCTACAAGAGATTTTATTTGACCAGTTCTATAATCCATAATTACAGTAGCCGATTGAGGTTGAACTACTCCATCTTTACTTCTAAAGAAATATTTTTCATTAATTAATAAATTACCGTTATCATCAGTGGTGTAAAAATTTTTATTTTCATTTAGAAATTTTTTATCTATAATAACCTCTTTATTTTCGCCTACCTTATAATTATCCTCGGGAACTGATAAAGCTCCCATACTATGAGTAACTAAATTTTTTCTATCATCAATTGTATAGTAATTTTTAATATCAATAGCACTTTCATAAGGTGTAAATTTATAATTATTAATTATTAAGCTAGCATCAGTTAGTTCGAAAGTTCCAGTTTCGACAATTAAATTATATTCATCATCAAACATATTTTCTTTTTTAACATATAGAAGTTTATTTCTATCGTCGATTATATTACCACCATTATCTAATCGCCAATTTATCATTATTGGTGCATTAAGATACTCTGGATTACCTAATAATACTTCTGTAAAATTATTATATACCTCTTCAATTTTATGTTGCATGTTTACATCCATAGTAGAGTAAATTTTTAATCCACCAGTAAATAATATTTTTTCAGCTTCTTCCTTTGTATAACCTAATTGGTCTACTAAGTCTTCAATCACTTGTACTTTAACATGGTCAGTAAAGTATGAAGATATACCCGCTATTTTATGTTGACCAGGTTTTAGACTAGTTTGAATATCTTCATTAAGAGCTTCATTATATTCATTTTCTGTAATAGAACCAAGTTCTAACATTTTTGCCAGTACAAGCTTTTGTCTCTTTACAGCTGTTTCGTTATAATAAGCAATATATTTATCCCCTAAAATATCAACCTGTCCAATTTCAAACATAGTTTTTTCATCAAAATCTTCAGGCTTTACAATTTGGAAAGGTGAGTATTTCGAAGGTCCTTTTACTACTCCAGCTAAAAGAGCACTTTCTGCTATAGTTAGTTCCTCAACATCTTTTGAGAAATAAGTTTGCGATGCTTCTTGTACCCCATAAGCATTTTGGCCTAAATAAATCCTATTTAAATATGCCTCTAATATTTGCTCTTTAGTTAAAGCTTTTTCAAGTTTTAAAGCTAAGTAAGCTTCCTTTATCTTCCTATCTAGCTTCTTTTCATTACTAAGGTATAAATTTCTTGCTAATTGTTGAGTTATTGTACTTGCTCCCCTTACAGTTGATTTAGCTTTAATATTATCCATTAAAGAACTTATAATACCTTTTGGATCAACTCCCATATGTGTATCAAACCTTTCATCTTCAATGGCAATAAAGGCTTTTTGAAGATGAACTGGCATCTTATTAATTTCAACTATAGTACGATATTCTTCAGTTTGAATTTTTTCAATAAGCTCACCATTTTCATCTAGTATGAAAGAAGTTTGATCAAGCAATGCTTCAATATTTGTAGGATCAATTTCAGGTGCATCCTTAGTAATACCTATAACTACACCAGCAACGACACCTATCCCAATTATAATAACCAATAATAATGATATGAAAAAGATTTTCCAACCACTTCTTTTTTTCTTCTTTTTCTTCTTTTTTTCCTCAGCATCTTGGTTATTGGCTACCTTTTTATTTTCCTCAGACATTTTAATACCTCCTTATCGAGAAAAGGCATATAAATATAATAAATTAATTATACCATACATAAGTATATCGTATAAATAAAAAAGCCTATCTTTAAACAATTATAATACAAATTTTAAAATAATCCACTATTATTATTTTATTTATGAATATATTATACAAAAGGGGGATAATTTTGAAATATAAACTTTTTCATAGAAAAAGAAAATTTATATTGTGGATTGTTATAATAGTTGCCATTATGTTATATTTCTATAACTATATAGATAAAAATATAAGACCAACAGTTATTGCAATTTCTGAAATTCAAGCAAGAACTATTACTACTGAGGCTATAAATAAGACTATAAAAAGTAAAATTTCGAAAGATATAGATTATAACGATTTAATATTTGTAAAATATGATGATACTGGAAAAGTAACATTGATGCAAGCTAATACTGTACTTATGAATAATATTGCATCAGAGGTAGCTTTAGAAGTACAGGAGCAAATGAAACAAATATCTAAATCTAAAATAAAAGTTCCTTTAAGTAATGCTTTCGATACCCAGCTTGTAAATTTGCCTAATGTAAAATTACAAATAGTACCCCAAGGAGCAGTAACAGTAGATTTTGCAACAGAATTTGAGGCCTCTGGAATAAATCAAACTAGACATAGAATATATTTAATAGTTATAACAGATATTAAAATAATAGTTCCATTAGTATCTGAAAATATACAAATTGCTACTAATATACCTATTGCAGAAACTATTATTGTTGGAGATGTACCGGAGCAATTTATAAATGTACCTGAAGATGATTT
>DATGTQ010000210.1 GCA_035301805.1 Tissierellales bacterium | reverse complement strand
TCATTATCTATTTTAAAAAACGAATGAGTTCATTTTTATACATTGTACTCGGGATAATTACTGGTATACTTAGTCTATTACTAGGTGGAACCTTTTCCTTTATTATTGTAGCTTTTCTAACAACGAGAAATGATGAATCAGAAATTGAGACTGGTGCAGAAGTAAGTGATACGGAAACAAGTTAATTGTTTATAATTTTTATATGAACTTATCGGCAGAAACCAGATGTAATTGCATCTGGATAGATGCCGATATTTTTTTAGATGTTATAGTTGTAGTTTATTGCATAACACTTTATTCTATTATCCATTTTAAAAAACAAATGGATTCATCTGAATACATTAAAACCTTAGCGCTTGTCGTAGGATTAATTTTTATATTAGGTGAAATATTTTCTTTGCTATTTATAGCTATTCTTACAATGTCGGAGAATGAATCAGAAACTAGGGATGATGAAGAGAAAATTGATGTAAAGAGATATTAATTATTTATAACTTTATTGTAAATTATTGGTTATCAATAGAAATATATTGTTTGTCCCATATTGATATTTTTCTCTTTAAAACTCTCTTTTCGTTGTAGAAGGTATGTAATGGAAAAGTAAACTGATGAATAGTCGATTACATAGAAACTATACTATTCACCAGTGTAGTTTATAATACTATATTCTTCAACGGCTAACGAAAAAGCTGAAAAGTTAGCTAAGGAAAGTACAGTTTCTAATACTATATTCTTCAACTAATAATTGAATTGAAAAACTTTTCGAACAATCAGTTATTGCTAGAATATGTTTTGTTCAATTATAATTAAATAGAGGATATTGATAAGAAATTAAATATGAAGTTTTAGCAGGGGGTACAGTATGGAAACGAAAGAGTTTATAGGTAAGAATATTTCTAGATACCGTAAAGAAAGAAAATTAACCCAGGAAGAATTGGCCAGAAAATTAGGAGTAACCTTTCAAGCAGTTTCAAAATGGGAATGTGGAAATAGCTTACCAGATATTACTTTAATTCCTAATATTGCTGAGATTTTAGAAATTAGTTTAGATCGATTATTTGGTTTTAAAAGTCAAGAGGAGATTACTAGTATCTATGAAGAAGAATATCAAATAAAGGAATATTATTGGGGATTAACACCTTCGAAAATGTGTTATTCAGTATTGGAATTACTTCCTCCCATAAAACGTCTTAAAGTTTTAGATATTGGCTGTGGAGAAGGAAAAGACTCCATATTTTTCGCAAGAAATGGATACGATGTTTCTGCCTTCGATATATCTACTGCAGGTATTCAGAAGTTAATAAATCTATGTAGTAAGAGGAAAGTAAAGGCTAATGTTTTTAGAGCAGATATTAATGATTATAGATTAAATTCAAAATTTGATATTCTATTTTCTAGTGGTGTAATCCATTATGTAAAACCAGAATTAAGACCTGATATATTTCATAACTATAAAAGATTTACTAATAATGGTGGTATCCATGTATTTAATGTTTTTGTAGAAAAACCATTTATTGCACAACCACCAGAAAACGAGCCTAATGCTTATAATTGGATTTCAGGTGAACTACTAACCTATTATCATGATTGGGAAATTGTTGAATTTGAAGAGGTTATTTTTGACTGTAATTCTTCTGGGATTCCTCATAAACATGCTATGAATAAGATAATTGCGAGAAAAGTATCAACGTAACGGAGGGATTATATGGATACATATGATAGAAGTGCAAACTATTGGAATGATGTATTTGGGAAGCTTGAAGTAAAACAAGTTACGTCTAAAAGTGTAGGACATAGTGACTTAGACAATGCCTTGGATTGGCTTTGCGAGGGTTCAAATTAAATACTTGATTTTGGATGTGGTAATGGAGTTTTACTATTTAAATGTGCTTTAAGAGGCACTGAGAATCATAGGGGTATTGATATTTCAAAAGAGGCTATTAAAGTGGCTAAAGAAATTCAAAAAGGGAGCAAAACAGGTAATTTTGCTTTTACTAGAGGTGAGGTAAAGTCATTAGAAACTATTCCTAATAGTTCTTACGGTGCTATAGTATTATCAAATATAATTGATAATTTAATTCCATCAGATGCTATTAAAGTATTAGTAGAAATAAAACGTATTCTTAAAGGAGAGAGTAAAATATTAATAAAACTCAATCATTTTCTTACAGAGGAATAGATTAAAGAATGGGATATAAAAATTATAGAAGATAACCTTTTAGATGATGGATTATTTTTATGGAATCAAACTACTGAAGAGTGGGACAAGTTATTAAGGGATTATTTTAGTGTTGTTAAGTATCAAGATATTTATTATCCTGAACATGAGCAATATAATAGACTATTTTTGCTCTGCAATGATATGAAATAATTGGTCAGTTGAAGTAGGTAATGGGACAAATCCAGAAAGATTATATAGAAATTGTGGATTTTATGGGAGTGATGCTTGGTGGTTACTTCGTAAGTAACTTAGCAAAAGGTAGACTATAGTGGAAGTTAGATTTGTTTCAATTAAATAAAAAAGTGCTAACAAATTAGTGCTTTTTGTTATTTCCAGAGGTTTTTTGCTATTTAAGAAGGAATTTATTAAAGATCCCTTGATTTCCAAAGAATTCCGTGGTAGTCTATAGAAGTAATATAAAAATACATTAATTCCTGGGGAGGACTATAGCTATGATTAAAACAACAAATTTACTTTCATCAAGAAAACTGGATACGCTAAGCAATATTAAAATCCTACGGGAATATGTATTAGGCTTTAATATCATGTAATTTAAGCTTTTTTAAATTTAATGTGTAACTGTATTAAATAAAATGTATACAAAAGTCACGGTAGGACTGTGGCTTTTTTTGTGTTCAAATTATGT
>DATGTQ010000209.1 GCA_035301805.1 Tissierellales bacterium | reverse complement strand
GGATAATATAGTAAATGAAATAGAAAATAAAGAATAATAAAAAAATGGAAGTTAAACTTCCATTTTTTTATGTTGCATAATCATATTCAATTTCATGGCTTTTAAATATTTCGTCTAATTCCTTGATATCAATGGTTTCCTGCTCAATAAGAGTTTCGGCTATATCCTTAAGTATATTGATATTTTCTTCAATTATCTCTAAGGCTTTTTTATATGCTTCGTCTGTTATATCCTTTATCTCCAATCTAATTGAATCATAATTATATCTTATATACACATCATCTAAAGCCAATGTTCCTAGAGGACTCATACCATAACTACATACCATTCCTCTTGCTATAGATGTAGCACTGTTTAGATCATCTTTTGCTCCAGTAGTAACTTCCTTAAATATTATCTCTTCTGCGGCTCTTCCAGCTAGTAAACATATTATTTTATTTTCTAGCTCGTTTTTAGTTAGCAGATATCTATCTTCATCAGGAAACTTTAATACATATCCTAAGGCTTTACCTCTAGGAATAATAGATATTTTTTGTACTATATCTGTGTTTAAAATTTTAGATACTAAGGCATGACCTGCCTCATGAAAAGCTACTATTTTCTTTTCCTTAAGCATAACAGAAGGATTTTTTAATTCTAATCCTGCAATTACCCTCTCAATTGCTGCATCAAATTCTAAGGATGAAATAATCTTTTTATTATTTCTTACAGCAATAATAGCAGCTTCATTAGCAATATTAGCTAATTGTGCACCTGATAAACCAGTAGTTTTTTTCGCTAGTTCATTAAGATTTAGACTTTTATCTAGGGGTTTATCGTCTGTGTGAACTTTTATAATTTTTTCCCTAGCAGACATATTTGGATTGCCTATATATATATGTCTATCAAATCTTCCAGGTCTGAGTAAGGCTTCATCCAAAAGATCCAGTCTATTTGTAGCTCCTATGATAATTACTGTATCATCGGAGTTAAAACCATCTAACTCAACAAGTAATTGATTTAATGTTTGATCTTTTTCATTATTTGATTCCGAATTTCTCTTAGTACCTATGGCGTCAATTTCATCAATAAAGATAATACTAGGTGAGTCTTTTTTTGCCTTTTCAAAAAGAGTGCGCACTCTTTTTGCACCTACCCCTACATACTTCTCCACAAATTCTGAACCACTTGCATATAAAAAATTGGAATTTGTTTCCCCAGCTACAGCTTTAGCTAAAAGAGTTTTCCCAGTTCCTGGTGGTCCATGAAAGAGTATACCTTTTGGAATCTTAGCACCCATTTTTTTGTATTTAAAAGAGTGATTGATAAAATCTATAGTTTCTTGAAGCTCTTCTTTAATTTCTTCTAATCCAGCCACATCTTTGAATGAAATATTAGATATATCATTCTTCCTATCATTATCCTTATCGACAGTTAATATGGAAGGCACCAATTGAGGCTTTGTACTGTAATCTACATAATATACTAATAGAATCGCTGTAATAGACCATACAATGATTCTATCTCTAGTTTTAATATTTTCTAAACCTTCTATAGATAAAAAATATTGGAATACAAGCACCATAGATGCAAGAATCCCCAATATTAGAAAAAAGAGAACCACATTTTTCTTTTTCAATATATCCCCTCCCAGATTTTTTCTAATATTAGTTTAACCATTTAATCTTTTTATATAAAAAATTTGACAAAGCAATATATTTAACATATAATGACATAGTAATTAAAAATAGAGTTTAAAGTAGAAGTGTCCTTCTCACCTTATAGTATAAACAACTTTTAAGGTCAGTATATAAACAAACAAAATTAACTGTATTCTTGTATAGACAAGGATAGCTATATTTGTGGAACTAAGCGGACACTTTGTGTCCGCTTTATTTTTTTAAAAAAATTAGGAGGTGCTGGATTATTAAAGAACTTCAAATTAATGAAGAGATTAGGGAAAGGGAAGTTAGATTAATTGATAAGGACGGAGAGCAGTTGGGAGTTGTCCCAATAAGAGAAGCATTAGATAAGGCTCATGAAAGAAAACTAGATTTAGTCAAAGTCGCTCCAAATGCTAAGCCCCCTGTATGCAGGATTATGAATTATGGTAAGTATAAATATGAGATGACTAAAAAGCAAAAAGAAGCAAGAAAGAAACAAAGAGTTATTAATGTAAAAGAAATACGTATGACTCCAAATATAGAGGAACATGATTTAAATGTAAAAGCTCGACAAGCTAATGGATTTTTGGATTCTGGAGATAAGGTTAAAGTTTCCGTTAGATTTAGAGGTAGAGAAATGGGTCATACTAATATAGGTAGAACTGTATTAAATAACTTTGCAGATTTGACTAAAGGACATGGGGTTATAGATAAGAGAGCAAGATTAGAAGGAAGAAATATGGTAATGTTTCTGGCCCCAAAAACAGAGTAATTGAGGAGGAAATATAATGGCAAAAATGAAAACACATAGAGGTTCAGCAAAGAGGTTTAAAAGAACTGCATCAGGAAAATTAAAAAGGCATAAGGCTTATAAAAGTCACTTAACAGGTAAAAAATCACCAAAGAGAATTAGAGAACTAAGAAAGTCTGCTTTAGTAAGTAAGGGAGACTACAAAAGAATTAACTCAATGCTACCATAGAATTATTAAATTATAGGAGGAAGACAACAATGGCAAGAGTAAAAAGAGGAACAAATGCTAGAAGAAGACATAAAAAGGTATTAAAACAAGCTAAAGGTTATTATGGTGCTAAAAGCAAATTATTTAAACCAGCTAATCAAGCTGTTATGAAATCATTAAATTATGCTTATATAGGAAGAAAACAAAAGAAAAGAAACTTTAGAAAATTATGGATTACTAGAATAAATGCTGCAACAAGAGCAAATGGTATGAGTTATAGTAGATTTATAAATGGACTGAAGAAAGCCGATATTGAAATTAATAGAAAAATGCTATCAGAGATGGCTATTCATGATGCAGAAGGATTCACACAACTAGTTGAAATTGTAAAAAACAATTAAGACCACTAGATATTAAATTAATTTGATTAAATGTATAAACTTTAAGTATAGAAGTTCCTGCTGGGAACTTTTTTCTTTTTAATTTAAATATTATGTTTAGGGGGTACCGTATGTGATAGAGATAAGATCATCTAAAAATCAGATTATCAAGGAAATTAAAAGTCTTTATAGAAGAAGAAACAGATGGAAAAATAATTTATATATTATTGAAGGCATAAAAATTGTAGATGAGGCTATATCCCATGGAATAGATTTTAAATATATATTATTTACAGACAAATTGATGACTACAAAACAGGGTATAGGGATCTACAATAAAATAAGGGAAAAAGAAAATATTATAAAGACCAATGAGAGTATATTTCAAGAAGTTTCAGATACTGATAACCCCCAAGGAATATTGGCTGTAGTAAAGTTTAAAGAGCGAGATGTAGAATTGTCTTATAGTATGGAGACACCTTTTCTTCTTTTCTTAGATGGAATCCAAGACCCAGGGAATATGGGGACCATAATTAGAACAGGTGATGCCTTTAATATTGATGGAATTATACTAGGGAAAGGTAGTGTAGATCCGTATAATCCGAAGGTAGTTAGATCTACTATGGGTTCAATATTTAGAACCCCTTTATATTTTTGTGGAGACAATATAAAGTATTTGAATAAAGTTAGAAAATCTGGAATAAGTGTTTTAACTACTACTATGAAAGGCAAAGCTATATATGAAGGGAATTTGGGTAGGGCTCTACTACTAGTGATAGGTAATGAATCTTCAGGAGTTAGTCAAGACATAGTTGAAATATCGGATGAAAATGTAACTATACCTATACTTGGTAAGGCAGAGTCATTGAATGCTGGAATAGCAGCCTCTATAATAATGTATGAAGCAATGAAATCACGGCATTAATACCCCTTGAGGTTCAGAAATAATGATGTTATAATCGTATTTATACATATAAAAGAATAATTTATATACAATATTTTTAACATTTGCGGAGGGAATATTATGAAGGAAAAGTTAGAGCAAATTCGTTCTTTAGCCTTAAAGTATATGGATGATATCTCCAATCTTAAAGAGCTAGATGATTTGAGAATAAAGTTTTTAGGAAAAAAAGGAGAACTCACTAAGGTTTTAAGGGATATGGGAAAATTATCCCCTGAAGAAAGACCTGTTATGGGAAAATTAGCAAATAATATTAGAAGTGAAATAGAGGAAGAAATAAATTCTACAAAAGAGCAAATGCAGACTAAATTAAAGGAAAGAAAATTAAAAGAGGAAAAAATAGATATTACTATATCAAGCAAAAGTCAAAATATAGGCCATAGACATCCTTTACTATCTACAATTAAGGAGTTAGAAGACCTGTT
>DATGTQ010000208.1 GCA_035301805.1 Tissierellales bacterium | reverse complement strand
ATGCCTAGTGCTCCTGGTCCAGTATGAACTCCTAATGCTGGGCTTATTTGCCCTTCAGTATATATATTACAATAAGGAAGTTTAGACATTAATTCTGATTTTATTTCCATAGCCTCTTTTTCAGCATTACTATGGATAATTGATACATTATATTTATCTGAATCCTTGACAAAATTTAATGTCAAATTAATTAATTTTTTAATAGATCTTTTTCTTCCTATGACTTTTTCTACAGTGTAGTAAATTCCATTATCATTACATGAAATTATAGGTCTTATATTTAAGGCTGAACCTAGAACAGAGGTAACTAATCCAATTCTACCACCTTTGTGTAGATACTCTAGTGTATCTAAAGTGAAGAAAATTTTTGATTTTGAAACATTGTTAGTAACAGTTCTAGTAAGAGTATTCCAATCCATTTCTTCCTTAATATATTCACCAGCTTGAATGGCATTAAATCCAGTGGCTATTCCAATGTTTTTTGTATCCAATACAAAAATATCTAATCCATCATATTGGCTAGCCAATAAAGAAATATAATTGTAAGTACCACTTAACCCACTAGAAATAGTAACAACTAGTAATTTTTCATATCCATCGGATTTTATTTTATCAAACATAGCATTAATCTCTCCGCCACTTGGCAATGAGGTAGTAGGTATTTCAGTTTCTAATCTTTTATACATTTCTTGGGGAGTAATATCTACACCATCAGAATATTCCTTGTCTTTATAAATTACTTTCAAAGGTAGAACATAAATATTATATTTTTCTAAAAGGTTCTTTGGTATATCTGCACCGGAGTCTACTAAAATTGCTATTTTTTCTTTATTCATCTTGTTCTTCACCCTTTTTATTATTAATAAAATTCTTCTGCAATTTTACAGTTTTTTCTGCAATAGTCTTACTAGCAAAAGCTATAGTAGCCATTTTTACTGTTAAATTTTCTATATTAATATCTGTATATAAAATAGTTTCTTCATTTCCAGAAATAATCTGAGTCATAATTGACTTTAGAGCTTTTTCTTGTTCCTCACAAAATAAATTATATGCATTTTTTCTTCCATTAATTTGAGCTTGAAAGATGATTCCATCCCTTATTTTTTCTATTGTTACTACCTGTTTCAATATACAAATAGCCATTAAATATGCTAAATGAACTTTGTTATATCTTTTTTTCACTGGTTTAGGAATTAGCTTTAATTTAACATAATTATTAATCATAGAAGGTGTAAGAATTTTTTCTTCAGGGTCATCTGAAAAAATTTGAACATTTTGTTCTATGTAATAAATAACTTGATCCCTATACAACTCTAAGTCAGGTAGTTCTTCCCAACGTGGAAGATGGTAATTTAAAACATCTTCATTCCATTCTAGTAATTTTTTTTGAGCACTATCCATAAAATCACCTTACTTTATATAATAATAACTATATCTTATACTAGTTATTAAAATAAGTCAAGATAGTTATGGTAACTAGATGAAGTTAATTATAAAAAAGGTTCATACCTTAATAAGTATAAACTTTTGTGTTTTATCTATTCTTTAGAATATATCATTATAGTGTATTTGATTTGAAACCAAGTTTTTAACATAATTTGTATCCTAGTTAGTATACTATATATCGTTATAATGTAAAATTTATCAAGAACAACTACAAATATTTATATTTTTTGCAGTACTTTTATTTTTTTCTACGTTATAATTAATAAGCAAGGAAAAAGGGAGTATGGTAAAGGTAGTAATAGCATTAATATTCTTAATTCTTCATGTGTAACAGTAGACGAATTATATTAGAATAGTATAGATTAGTTTATAAATTAAAATTCTCTAGATATAATTGTGTATAAAGAAACTATCTGGAGGGGAGAAAATGGGCAATGAGGAATTCTTAATGGCAATTAGACAGATAGTAAAAGAAGAGATTGAACCTGTAAAGACTGATGTATCAGGTTTAAAGACAGACATGACAGGTGTAAAAGAAGATGTGCCAAGTTTAAAGATAGACATGACAGGTGTAAAAGAAGATCTATCAGGTTTAAAGGCAGACATGACAGGTATAAAAGAAGATCTATCTATTATAAAATCTACATTGAAGGAGCATGGACAATTAATAAGGGCCTTGGAGCATAAAGTAG
>DATGTQ010000207.1 GCA_035301805.1 Tissierellales bacterium | reverse complement strand
AGTCAGAATATCCAGCAGTTTCAAACATAGAATTAACAAATTGCATATTAGATACTTGTAAAGAATTAAATTTTCCATATCATTACGGTATTGTAAGAAGTCATGATTCTTTCTACACTGAGAAAGAAGAGGATATAAAGGAGTTTTGGAATACAAAAGGTGTTCTAGGCTCTGACATGGAAACAGCTGTACTTTTTACCATTGCAGAATTAAGAGGAGTTAGAGCAGCAAGTATATTAAATTCAGTAGTAGAATATGAAAGTGATTTAAAGGATGGTATAGGAAACTACGTTGCAAAAGAAGAAAAGGTTCAAAAAGGGGAAAATAAAGAAATTAAATTAGCTTTGGAAACTATTTATAAAATTGATAAATTAAATTACTAGAATATGAATTATTAGACAGTCTATATTTATGTATAAATTAGTATAGACTGTCTTTTTCAATATTCTATATTAAGCGATTCTTTAGAATATTTATATAGACATGTAGGGCATTTAATACAAGATTGAAAATTAGTATTACTAGGGTTTAGCGATAGCCATATGTATTTACTCTGCCATGGATACATATTATAAAGTGAAGTTGTTTATGTACTTATTAAAGTAGGGGTATATGTTTATTTTGAAGATGATGCAAAAGGTTCTATAGAAAAAGATATATTCCTATATATGGTAATACTTTCAGATAATATATTTCAAATTTTTGAAGATTAAATAAAAAATGTAGAGGTATAAACGACAATATTTGATGGTGAAATAATAAATTTAGGTAAGTAATATAATTTTTTCTACTATTATAGAAATGATCTTTATATACAATATTTTGTCATAACATGTATAAGAAAATGTTGATAATAGTCAAATTTTGATATATGATGTATTTACATTACTGTAAGATTTGAATATGGTCGTCAAAACTTTTAGCATAGTTGCCTCAAGATTTATTAGGGGGTGAATGAATGATGGGTGGGTTAACAAGTTGGTGGTTAATAATATTTATAATTAGTTTGGTTATTGAACTAATTAGCCTATCTTTAGTGAGTATATGGTTCGCGGCAGGAGCTTTAATCGCAATGTTTTTGGAATTTTTAGAATTAGGATTAATATATGAGATAATTGGATTTATAATAACATCATTAATAACCTTCTTTATTTTTAGACCTACATTAATGAATTTTATTAAATCACCAAAGGTTAGAACTAATGCAGATAGGTTGATTGGTAAAACAGGTGAAATGATTAAAGTTGCCAATGAAACATCTATGGGGCAAGTAAAAGTTGAAGGACAGATATGGCAAGCAGTTTCTAAAGATAATAAGTATCTAAAAGCTGGAACAGTAGTAATAGTTGAAGGTATTGAAGGAGTTAAACTAGTAGTTACTAAAAAATAGAGGGGGCATGTATATTTATGGTTGGTTTAATTATATTTGCTATAATAATAGCTATAATATTGTCAAATGTTAGAATTGTACCACAAGCCACTGCCTTTGTAGTAGAGAGGTTAGGGGCTTATAAAGATACTTGGGAAGTAGGATTACATGTAAAAACACCATTTCTTGATAGAATTGCTGCTAAGGTAAGTTTAAAAGAACAAGTAGTAGACTTTCCACCACAACCAGTTATTACAAAAGACAATGTAACAATGCAAATTGATACAGTAGTATATTTTAATATTACGGATCCTAAGCTATATACTTATGGGGTAAATAATCCATTAATGGCTATAGAAAATTTAACTGCTACAACATTAAGAAATATAATAGGAGATTTAGAATTAGATGAAACATTAACTTCAAGAGATGTAATTAATACAGAATTAAGATCTGTCTTAGATGAAGCTACTGATCCATGGGGAATTAGAATTAGTAGGGTAGAGCTTAAAAACATTATACCTCCTGCTGAAATTCAAGATGCAATGGAAAAGCAAATGAAAGCTGAAAGAGAAAGAAGAGAAAAAATATTGAAAGCAGAAGGAGAAAAGAAATCAGCAGTATTAATAGCAGAGGGAAATAAGGACTCAGCTATATTAAATGCACAAGCAGAAAAAGAAGCTTTAATTCTTGAAGCAGAGGCTGCAATGGAAGCAGCTATTAAAAGGGCAGAAGGCCAAGCAAAAGCTATATTAAAAGTTCAAGAAGCTACTGCAGAAGGACTTAAAATGTTGAAAGAAGCAGAGATTGACGATAGGGTTATATCTTTAAGAAGTTTAGATACATTTGCAAAGGTTGCAGATGGTAAGGCAACTAAGATAATAATACCTTCTGAAATTCAGGATATGGCAGGACTCGTTACATCTATAAAAGAAATTGGAGCAGAAGAAGAAAATATAATAGAATAAGTATAGGCAAACTTTCCAACTTGCTAATGCTGTAAATAATATTAAAGAAAGGCCTTAATTAGCTGCTAATTAAGGTCCTTTTTTAATATTAATTATTATTTATTTATTTCATCTGCTATCCTAGGAATGAAATTTTTTCTTTCCAGTTCATAATGTTCCAGTATTGTTGATTCAAAATCACTTAATTTCTCATAGGTTGTATCATATGTGGCACAACCATCTTCAGGAGCAACATATCCATCAGTTACTTTTCTTAATTCATTTAATAACTCTACAGTTTCTTTCTTCATAGGTGCTAGTTCATTTGAGGCCTCAAGAATTTTATCTAAAAATTCTTTCGAAGGTTTTCTATTGTACATTTTAACTGTAGGAACTATATCCATTTTCTCTCTAATGGATTGTTGAACTAAATTGATTTGCACAATATGGAATAACCTGTGAACTTTATATAGTTCATTATGCTCTGGGCCATGTACCCTTAATATAGTAGTAGTTAGTTTACTTAAATCAGACATTTCTTTTTCAATATATTCATAATAGGATTTATCATGCCAATTAAGTTTATTTTCCATAGCTATCCCTCCACTATTCTTTTGATTATATATTATCAACCCTTATAATAATAGTATATGACCTATATCAAAAATTATAAGGAAACTAGAAGTGGGTCACTGGGGACTATCCTAACTCACTCACATAAATCTGATAAAGGATTATTAAATCTTATTATTAAATTCAAAAGTTTTAATTACTTTAGGTTAAAATTTTTTAAATATGATGGTTATATAAAGTTATATAAGGTTTATATATCCTTCCTATTTTGTATCATTAGCATTGAATAGATAGTTAGTGTATAAAAAGTATCTATTTCAAAGATTACGATATATTTTGGTAATATAAAATAATCTATATATACATAAACAAACACTTTTTTGGTAGGATTGAAAACAGCAAATGAAGCCGGAAAGGAGCGTTTATTATACAAGAAAATTCAATTGAATAGACATTGGGAATATGATAAAATAGAAGATAATTTATATATAACCAATATATGTTATAAAAATATGAAAATATATATAATCTATTCATTCTTATTAAATATTACACCTATATTTCAAATCAATATTTAATCTTTGTTTCAATTTAAAATATTATAGATAGGGGGGTATCTATATTGAGTAAAAGTTTTAGGGAAGAGCAAAGAATAATAAAGGAAAAGGAACGTGAAGCTAGAAAAAAAGAAAGGGCTAGAGCTAGAATTCGTAGGGAAATTAATAGTTTTAATCGGGAAATAAGTGAACTAGAAAGTCTTCGGGAATCCTTTAGACATAAGAAAACAGATTTAAAGGGGATAAATAGGGAATGGAATAATGATAAAAGTACATCATTAAGAATGGAAATGGTTAGAGATATAGAAGTTTCTAAAAAGTTTGAAGGAGAAATTGCTACAGCTTTAAAAAATAAACTACCTGATGGCTTACAATCTATGAATGGAAATATAGGATCTATCAATAATGTAGTTGGGGGCATAGATCATCAAATAGAAAGCTTAAATAAAAAAATAGGGGAGTTAAATAGTAAGGTAGCGGTCGCTCGTAAAAGACTTAGTGTCATATAAAAGTTTATATTAAGGGGGTAGGGATATATGGGTGATAAATTATTTGCAATGGAAAATGAGTTTAATCAAGTAAAAGGGGATTTAAAATCAAATCATGAAGAGTTATTAGAAGAAACTAGGAGTCTACTACAATTGGTAAAGGATGCAGTTTCAGAATCAGGTCCCCTTTATGCAAAAGATTTTAGTTCTAAAGTTTCAGATACAGCATCATCTATAGAAAAAGATGTAGTTTTAAGATTGGAAAAAATATTTAATGCAACGGAAGAAACTATAGAAAACTTTGAAATGAGCATTAAAAATATAGATAGCACTTGCTAATTGTGGGGGGTGTAATTATGTCAGGAATAAAGATAGAAAAAAGTCAAGCTATTAGTGAAATATCAAGGGGACAATCTAAGGTAAATAATAGTCTTACGAGCTTGAAGGGGAATTATAAAAAAATAAACAAATTATTAGTTGAATCAGAGGGTAAATTTGTAGAGTCACTAAAGACTCAGTTAGAAACAGAAGAAGTAGCCGTAGATGCTCTAATAGATATGCTAACAGAGTTTTATAGTACCTTAGATAAAACAGTAGATGGTTTTGACCAACAAGATAGAAAGCTGAGTACAGGAATAAGTCTAGAATAATAGTGAAAGGGGTGGCATTAATGTCATTAGAAAGGGATAGGGTTTTTGACTATAATTCACTAAGGGAATTAAAAGAAGAATACGCTAGATTATTACGGAAGGCTAAGGAAATATCTTTGGAAATGGAGGAAGAGTTAAAGGAAGTATCAGCATTAGAGGCTAAAGTTCCTTCTGATGTTAAAAGTAGTATACTGAAATCTAGCTTAGATAGAGCTAAAATTGAAAGAGATATATTTGATGAATTAATTACAACATTGGATTCTAACATAGATAATCTATTATCTAATATTCCAAAGGCAGATAGTGTTTCTAGTGAAAGTATGTCCAAACTGACAGACAGCACTAGAATACTTACAGAGATTATAAATAATTATAAAGAATTTGTTAAAGTGGATTTTTCAACTATTGATGGCAAAGAGTTTGACAGGGCTTTAAGAAAGTTAAAATTAGAAAATGGTATAAAATTCGATGCAGTAGATAGAAATATAAAAGAAGCACTAGAACAATCAAAAGGATTAGCAGTAGCAACAGCCATGTATAGTAAGGACCCGGTAAATTTAGCAACGGGAAACTTCAGTTATGAAAAGGCTGATTTAGAAATACAAGGGACTTATCCACTAGAATTTAGAAGAACATATAATGCCATAGATACCTATAAGGGAGTATTAGGAAACCAATGGATACACAACTTTGAGGTACATCTAAATATAGAGGGTGGCACTATAAAAGTAACTAGAGAAGATGGTAGAGTAGATAAATATTCAAAGAATGGGAACGGAGAATATATCTCTAAAACATTGCTAGGGCAGAAATTAGTAGAAATAAAAGAAGACGATGAATTAAAAGGATATGATTTAATCCTGGAAAATCAAGAAAGGTATAATTTTTCTAAAGAAGGTAGACTAAATAAAATAGTAGATATAAATGGTAATGAAACTTTATTAATATATGAAGAAGATAAATTAAAAAGAGTATCTACATTATCAGGCTATATAGATTTTCATTATAAAGATGAATCTTTAGATTGTATAAAGGATTGTACTGGAAGGAAAGTAAGCTTTTCCTATGAAAATAATAATTTAAAAGAAGTAAAACTACCTAATAATACAAGCTTCAAATATACATATGATATAGTCGATAGACTAATAGATGTAATAAGTCCAAGAGATATAAAATTAGTAACTAATGAATACGATGATATATCTAGAACCTCTAAACAAATATTTCCCGACGGTGGAATAATGGAATATAAATATTTAGATGATGAAAACCTTTTAGAATTAACAGAACAAAATGGTAACAAGATTCTCTATGGCAGAGATGATAAATTTAGAAACAACAAAGTAATATATGAAGATGGAGAAGAAATATCAGTATATAATAGTAAAAATAAATTAGCATCCTTTACTGATAAAAATGGAAATAAAACTAGATACAGTTATGATAGAAATGGTAATTTAACTAGGATAATGAATCCATTAGGAGAAGTAATGAATTTTAAATATGATAGTAACAATAGACTAATAGATGTAATTAATGAGGAAGGTATATCATTTAAGATGGAATATGATGAAAGAGGAAATATATCAAAGATGATAAATCCTAAAGGAGATAAAACAAGTGTAGAATATAATGATAAAGGGCAAATAATAGGTTCTATACAGGCTGACGATTCAGAAATGAAATTTAAATATGATGATAGAGGCAATCTAATAAGTCTAATATATCCAAATGGTGGAGAAACAAAATATGAATATAACGCTCTAAATCAGGTTATAAAAACCATAAGTCCAAATGGAAATGTAACGAAATATGAATATGACTTAATGGGAAATATAATAAAAGTTACAAACTCAGAAGGCTATTCAAGAGAATACAAATACAATAAAATAGGAAAAGTAGTTGAAGTAATAGATTTCGATGATACTATAATGAAAAATGAGTACAATGAATTAGGGAAAATATCAAAATTAATAGATCAAGAAGGAAATATAACAGAATATGAATATGATTTAATGTGGAATATATCTAAAGTCAAAGAAGCAAATGGTAGCGAAACTCTTTATTTATATAATAAATTAAATCAATTAAGTACAATAGAAAATGGATTGGGTCATAGAGTAAACTATGAATATGATCCTAATGGTAATATGATAAAATTAATATCTCCAACAAAAGAAGAGACTAAAATAGAATATGATGAATTAAACAGAAGAAAAAAAGTAATAGAGGTAGATGGGTACGAAGTAAATTATGAGTACAATTTTTTAGGAAAGATAGCCAGAATATTTGATAATAAAGATAATGAAATATTATTTGAATATGATGAACTGGGGCAACTTACTAAACAAATAGATCTAGATGGAAATGAAACAAAATTCACATACACAGAACTAGGAAATATAAAAACTATAACAAATCCATTGGGAGATACGTTACAATATAAATATTATCCAGGTGGAGTGCTAAGAGAAATAATGCTCCCGGAAGGAGAAAAGGAAGAGTACTTCTATGATCTAAATGGAAATATTATAGAAAAGAAAATAGGAGACAATATAAGTATAAAATATGAGTATAATTCTTTAGATCAAATTTCTAAAGTAATAAATTCAGATGGAACTAAAAGAGAATTCGAATATACTCCAAGTGGATTAGTGAGAAAAATAATAGATGAAAAAGGAAATCAAACTAAGTTTACCTATACAAAAACGGGAAATATTAAATCTGTAATAGATGCTCTAAGAAATGAAACAAAATATGAATATGATGAAGTAGGGAAATTAACTAAACTAGAACAATTACAATTAATAGATGAAAATCTAGAAGAAGCTAATAAACTAAATAAACAAAACGGTTTATCAATAACAACAAAATATCAATATGATTTAATAGGGAATTTAACAAAAATAATAGATGGAGAAGGTAATGAATCTAACTTTATATATGATGAAAATAATAGAATAATAAAAGATATAGATAAAGAAGGATATATAACAGAAAGATTCTATAATGAAATAGGGCAGATAGAGAATATAAAATATGATGATGGTAGAGAAGTTAAATTTAGCTATAATAGTTTAAGAGAACTTATAGAAATAGAAGATTGGTTAGGAAAGACAAAAATAGCCTTAGATAAATTAGGAAGAACAAAAAGTGTAACAACTCCAGACAATAAGAAGGTAGGATATGAATGGAATGAACTAGGTCAAAGAACTAAACTAATATATCCAGATGGAAAAGAAGTAAAGTATGAATATGATAAATCTCAAAAGTTAGTAAAATTAATTAATGAAGAAAAAGAATTTAAATACAATTACGATGAAATAGGAAGATTATCAGAAAAAATATATCCAAATAATATAATAAATAAATATAGCTATAATAATTCAGGAGCTTTAAAAGGTTTAGAATACTATAAAAATGGAAGCATAATAGAGAAACACGATTATTCTTATGATGAAGCAGGAAATAAAATAGGAATAAAGAGAGAAAGACAAGGCTATGAAGGAATAGAAGAATTAAGCTATAAATATGACCCTCTAAATAGATTGACAGAGGTAATAGATGGAGATACTTTATTAAGAAAATACAGCTATGATAGCTTAGGAAATAGAATAGAAAAATATGACAATGGAGAAACAACAAAATATTACTATAATAAATTAAATCAATTAATAAAAGAAGAACTTCCAGAAGAAATAAGAACCTATGAATATGACAAAAGAGGGAATAGAATAAAAGAATTTAGAAATGATGATTTAATAAAAATGTTTACCTTTGACTCTATGGATTATATGACAGAAGCATGGAATAAAAAAGAGGGAACAGCTGTATATAGCTATAATGGATTAGGAAATAGAGTTAGCCAAACATTAAAAGGACATAATAATAGTGTAGAAAAAATAGATTATGTATTGGATTTAACAAGACCATATAAAAATGTATTAGAAAGAAAAGTAAATGAAAACCATGAACAGTATCTATGGGATGGAGACCTATTAGGAACAATGGAAGAAGAACTATATCTATTAGATGAGTTAGGAAGTCCTATAAGAAATATAGATGGAAATGGAGAAACAAAAGGACTATTCAGCTATGATGAATTTGGAATAAATGTAGAAAGTCAAAATAACCTAAAGAATCCATTTGGCTATACCGGCTATGAATACGATCCAATAAGTGAACTAAACTATGCCCAAGCTAGATACTATGACCAAAATCAAGGAAGATTTATAAGTGAGGACAATATAAAAGGCTCAATTATTTATCCAGATTCCCTAAATGACTATACCTATGCTTGGAATCAACCACTTGATTATGTGGATTTGGATGGGAATGTGCCTATAATAATAGGTATACCGGATGTTAATGTCGAAGCAGTTAATAAAGGAATTGAAATAGGAACATGGGGAAAAAACAAGATAAAGTCTGGGGTAGATTGGGGTAAAGATAAAGTAAAGTCTGGAATAAATTGGACGAAAAATAAAATAAAAAAGCATGCAGGGTATAAATATAGTGAGGAAAGGGAAGTTGCAAGGGGAATAGATTATAGGGAAGGGGAAATACGAGGAAATAATTTTTTTGTATTAACAGAAACAAGGATAGAAAAAATAGATGGTATAATAGAACATAAACGAGGATTTGAAATAAATACCCCAAAGGTAGAAAAATGGAGGTTTAGGTTACCATCATTTAACTTATCATATTCAGATGGTGCAGTATCTGTGGGAGGAGATGGTGGTTTTAGGGCTTTTGGGCGTGAAGTGGATTTATCAAGTGCTTTAAATATAGAGCTAGGATCTGACTGGGATATATCAGGTGAATTAGAAGGAGCAATAGATGGAACAATATATGGTGGTAAGACAGGATTCGATGGCGATGGGTTCTATATAAACGGAATTGGTGGTGGGGAATTTGTAGATGGTTTTACTCTTAAATCGGAGAGAGAAATGTATAGAAAACCTATAGACTGGTTAAAAGTAAAAATGGGAATTGCAGCAATAGTATTAGCCGCTATAATAATCACAAACGCATGGTCTTTAACCACAATACCATTGATACCGGTTGGAGAGAGGCTAGTTTATGAAGGTTCAGCAGCAATGATTATATCTTATTTATTTGGTCAATCCAACGTAGCGTATGGGGAGTCCTTAAATTACTGTGAAATAGAATAGGTTAATTATGGGAGGTCAAGATGAAAAGAAAAATAATTATACTTTTATTATTAATTTTATCGTTGATACTGACGTCATGTGTAAAAATAGATACAAGTAGTAATAAACCAAAAGAGAAATATATGAGAGATGGGATAAAAATGTCAAAAGAAGAAGCAGAGAAATTTGACAAAGAAATAAGAGAGAATTTAAATTATTATGAAGATATTTATACAGCAATAGAAAATAATAGGCTTGGAAATGAGATGGGAAGAGATTTAAAATTAAAAGAAGTTTTGAAAACTATAGAAAACGATGAAAAGATTATTATTTATGGGATACTCGAGCACCCAGCTGGATATGAAAATTTTGCAGTTATACCTCTTCTAAAAAAGAATGAAGTAGAGAGTGACAAAATTCTTTACTCTGAGCCATTAGAAAAAAATGAAGTAAATTACGAAGAATGTGAAAGAGATACTATAGATATAGAAAGATATAGACCAGTATTTTTTCAACGCCTTAATTATTTTGGCAGAGACGATACAATAATACCAGAAAAGAAGAATTTTCAATTTTATCTATTATTAGATAGAGAAGAATCGGAGAAAATAAAAGTAAACGGTATAAAACCAGATGAAATAATTGAGTATGAAATAAATGATCAAGAATTAAAAAGACATAAAGCATATTTTGTATATTTTAATGACATACCAATGGATGGTACCTTTGATGATATGGACATAACCTTTGATTAGAAAATTACAAATAAAAGAAGTAGACATCTAGGTCTACTTCTTTTTTGTCTATAAGTACCTAATTATCTCGATTGAATGTATACATATAAAATGGTAAAATAAATAGAAATACATATAATGCCAGTATGGATTAAAAAGAATTATTTAGACTTCAATTCAACTTGGGAGCTGTGTTGATTGTTGCTAGTGCAGTTATTTTAGCTTACCCGGGACTCGGGGTATTAGATGGTGTAGGGGTTGCTGGCTTAGCTGAGATATTAGTTGGTGGCTCTGTTCCTGCTGGGGCTGGGGTAGATATAGTTACATTATTTTTGACTAAATTGGGGCTTGATAAATTTATAGATATTGAAGGATCGCAAAACTACAATATATCATAAATATTTAAAATAAAGGAGTATTATTATATGAAAAGTAAAAAAAAGATAATAATATTGATAGTAGCATTAATAGTG
>DATGTQ010000206.1 GCA_035301805.1 Tissierellales bacterium | reverse complement strand
TTATTGCCCAAGGAGCATCGGCTATATGGGTTATTAGATATTTCTATAGTGAAAAAAGTATGTTAAAACTTAAAAAAGAAAGTATGAAATTAGATAAAAATATAATTAAAGAAATTATTTCTATTGGATTTGCTCCCTTTAGTATGCAATTAGCAGCCAGTACAGTAACTATGTTTCTAAATAATAGTCTAAGCACTTATGGTGGAGATATGGCTGTTTCTAGTATGGGAATTATTCATAGTATAACTATGATGATATTAATGCCAATATTTGGAATCAACCAAGGTGTTCAGCCAATTATCGGCTTCAATTATGGAGCTGAAAGATATGAACGAGTTAAAGAAGCTTTAAGAATAGCCATAATATCTGCAACTACAATTGCTGTAATAGGATTTATTATTATTCAAACTGTACCGGAAAAACTATTTAGTATCTTTATGGGAAAAGAAACTAATGTAGATGGGTTAATGAAAATTGGAGTTAAGGGGTTAAGGATAAATTTATCTATGTTACCTGTAATAGGTTTTCAAATTGTCAGCTCTAATTATTTCCAAGCTACAGGCAAACCCAAAAAATCTGCATTTCTAGGTTTATCTAGGCAAGTTTTAATACTGATTCCAGCCTTAATTATATTACCAAGATTCTTTGGTCTTACTGGTGTATGGGCAGCAGCTGCAGTGTCTGACTTACTTGCAACTATTACTACTGGACTTTTCTTATTTTATGACTTAAAAACTTTAGGCAAGGAACCTCATAGCCAATATAAACCAAGAATAGATGAAAACTGATTAGGTATAAAAAACATAATCAAAATTAAAAAGTTATAATAAGTATTAAAAATAATTTAAAAATTGAAAGTTTCATAACAAATGTTTAAGTTAATGAAATATATTGAAATTAATCAAGAATAGAAAAATAGTAAAAAAGCTAGTATAAACCTTCCATGCTAGCTTTTTTTAATTATATCTATAAAATTTTTAGTAATTTTAGCTGTTAATCCCCATATAATATAATTTTCATATTCGTAAAAATAAACAGAATGCTTTCCTCTATCCCAATTATAATCTTCTCCATTAGGTACCATCTCATAAGGAAAGTCTTCCCCCGTTACAGTTTTTAAATCTATATAATATACATTAGGCTGGTTTTCTAAGAAAAACTGAAGAGGCACTGTAAAAATATGATCAACTTCCTCTTTATTATATTTTATTTTATCTATATAAACGTTCTTAATTATACCTATAAAAGGATACATAGATGAGTTAGAATGAGATATAAGATAATCTAATTGACCAAGTATTTTAATATTCTCTTCTTTTATATTTAATTCTTCACAAGTTTCTCTTATGGCAGTTTCCTTAAAACTTTCCTTTCCTTCTACTGACCCTCCTGGAAAGCATATTTCTCCTGGTTGTCTTTCTAAACTTTTAGCCCTTACTTGGTATATTAATTTCCAATCATCCTTAATTTTAATTAAGGGCACCAGAATACCATAGTTATAAATAATATCCATAGGTTTAGGTATTCTATTTTTAATTCTTTCTTCAATTAAATTAATAATCATAAAATCCTCCATAAATAGATTAAGCGGTCATAAATGACCGCTTATAATTTATATTTATAGTAATTCTTCCCCTTCTTTCCAATTTGCTGGACAAAGTCCGCCAGCTTTTAAAGCTTTCAATACTCTTAATGTCTCATCTACACTTCTTCCTATATCATTATCATGTATTACAGAGTATTTAACTTCTCCCTCTGGATCAATTATGAATAGTCCTCTTAAAGCAACTCCTTCTTCTTCAATCAGTACTCCATAATCTTTTGCTACTTCTTTAGTAATATCTGAAGCAATCGGGAACTTAACTTCACCTAAACTACTATTTATCCAAGCTTTATGAGAATGTTCACTATCTACACTTACTGCTAGTACATCTGCTCCTTCCTTTTTGAAATCTTCATATCTTTCACTAAATCCTGTAATTTCTGTTGGACATACAAATGTAAAGTCTAGTGGATAGAAAAACATTATTAGCCATTTTCCTTTATAATCATCTAAATCAACTTTAACAAAATCTTTTCCATCACCTGTTACAGCATTCATTTTAAATTCAGGTGCCTTAGTTCCTACAAATCTTTGCACTGTATATTACCTCCTCGTATAATAAAGTCATAGTTTAAAAACTATATTTTCTTTTCTATCTCACACTTCTTGTGAGATAATAATTGTACAGATAGAGGTCGTAGTTAACCTCCTTGAAGCGTTGTCTTCCTTATTTAGGGTTACGCCT
>DATGTQ010000205.1 GCA_035301805.1 Tissierellales bacterium | reverse complement strand
TCAGTAACTAGGTACTATCCAGCTCATTCGCATATGGATGTAAAGAAGAGGCGTAACCCTAAATAAGGAAGACAACGCTTCAAGGAGGTTAACTACGACCTCTATCTGTACAATTATTATCTCACAAGAAGTGTGAGATAGTAAAGAAAATATAGTTTTTAAACTATGACTTTATTATACGAGGAGGTAAATATGGCAAGAAGGAGAAGAAAAAGACCTATATTTGAAATGGAAATTGAAGAAGTTATATTTCCAAATAAAGGTGTAGGTAGATATAAAGAAAATAAAGTTATAGTTAAAGGTGGAATAGTAGGACAAATTGTTAAAGTAATGATTACTCGGAGAAGAAAAGATTATTATCAAGGGAAAATACTAGAAGTAATAAAAAGGTCACCTATAGAAGAAACATCAAGATGTCCTCATTCTGATAGATGTGGAGGGTGTATGTATCAGACCTTAGATTACTCTAAAGAGTTAAAGATTAAAGAAGAATTAGTTATGGAATTATTTAATGAAGAGAATTTACTAGATATAGAGTTTCTAGGTATAGAACCAAGTCCTAGAGAAAATGAATATAGAAATAAAATGGAATTTACCTTTGGTGATGAAGATGGAAAATTATCATTAGGACTTCATGCGAGAGGTAAATTTTATGAAATAGTAGGAGTAAAGCACTGTAATATTGTAGATGAAGATTTTAGAAGGATTAGAAATGAAGTTATAGAATACTTTAAGGAAAAAGAAATTCCTCATTATCATAAGAAACGACATGAAGGTATTTTAAGACATTTAGTAGTCAGAAAAGCACTATCAACAGGAGAAATATTAGTAAATTTAGTGACTAGTTCTCAAGGGGAATTAGATTTAGAAGAATTAATAGAAAAATTAAAGACTTTAGAATTAGAAGGAAAAATAACTGGTTTTCTTCATACTATTAATGATAATCTAGCAGATGCTGTTAATGTAGATAGGTTAGAAGTGCTGTATGGAAGAGAATATTTAATAGAAGAAATACTAGGATTAAAGTTTAAAATATCTCCTTTTTCTTTCTTCCAAACAAATACTTTTGGAGCAGAAAAGTTATATTCAATAGCTAGAGAATTTGCAGGAGATGTTGATGATAAGGTAGTATTTGACTTATATTCAGGAACAGGAACTATTTCGATTATAATGGCTCCACTAGCTAAAAAGGTAATAGGTATAGAAATAGTTGAAGAGGCAGTAGAAATGGCAAAGGAAAATGCAAAGCTAAACAGATTAGACAATGTAGAGTTTATAGCAGGAGATGTATTAAAGGAAGTAGACAATTTAAAAGAAAAACCAGATTTAATTATAATAGATCCGCCAAGGGATGGGATAAATCCTAAAGCTATAGGGAAAATAATTGATTTTAACCCAGATAAGTTTGTCTATATTTCCTGCAACCCTGTAACTTTAGTAAGAGATCTAAAAGAATTTGAAAGAAGAGGATATAGGGTTAATAAGGTTAAGTTAATGGATATGTTCCCGAGAACACCTCACGTTGAAGCAGCAATTCTGATGACATATTGTGGTTCGGACAAAGAATAACAGGAATCAGCCACAACATGTAGTGGTTTGAGTACGAAAATTGGGTCAAAAATCGGCTAAAAAACACCATTTTTTGACCCTTTAAAATAGTGCATTTGACAGATGACATTGGATGATTGGGGATATTTGGGGAGGAAATGGTTATATTTGATTGATATATTGATAAGGGAATTATATACTATAGAATAAGTTATATCGAAATAAAGTTAAAAGATAAGGGGGGTATTAAATGGATTTTCAACATGAATCATATATAGTTCTTGATTTACCAAGTCCAGTAAAAGAAAAAATATATGATATTAGAAACTATCATAAAGATACACTGAGGGCCTCATTACCGGCTGAAATAACTGTGGCTGGGTCAAGTGGTGTTGGGGTAATTGAACCTGGACAAGATAAAGAGGTAGTTTTTAATACGATAAAAAACATAGCAATGAACACAAGTCCAATACTTGCTTCATTTAAAGAAGTTTTAAGGTTTCGTGGTACAGACTTATTTGTATTTACCCTAAAGAACGAAGAGAGATTTAGATTGTTACACGAAGAAATAATAAAATCTGGTATTAAATTTAAGCCTAATAGATTTCCATATAAGCCACATTGTACCTTAAGAAGTAGAACGCCTATAACTGATAAAGAAGTAGAAGAAATTATGGGAACTAAGTTATCGGATCAATTCATACTTGATACAATTTCAATCTACATGGTTGATAAAATTCCTTTGAACAGGCTATATACTGTTAAACTTTCAGGAAAATAATTAAAAATTATTAAGTAGCAACATTTATATTTTTTTATCTACATAAGAGAAAATCTAAAAGGTATTTATAAAGAATTAATAATAAAAACCATAAGTGATAAAGGAATTAGATACTATAGATAAACATTAGTGGATGAATATGCAGTAGAAAGATAAGGGTAGAAAGAGGGGAACAATATGCTCGAAAGATTAAATAATTTTTTAAATATTTTGATTGGTTCACTTATTGGCGTATTTATAGCCCATTTCATATATAAATATTCTGTATTTAAAAATCTTGATTTTACAAAACATCCTGATTTATATGAACTCCAATCAATACCTTGGTATACAACCGTTATAATATATGGATTAGCCATTGCTTTGATTATATTTATTGCAATTATTATCAAACTCTTAATAAAAAAGAAAATGAGGGATATTTAGTCATGAGTTTATAGCCTATATGACACATCATTTATAAAATATGTTACAGTTATAGTTATGAATAATACATCAAATATCATTTGAAAGTGGGTGAAATCTCGAAATGGGAAAAAAACGAATTAACTCCTTGGTGCAGTTATAATATCTGATAGTAGATTGTGCCAAGGCTTGTTTTAATATACTATCAGCATAGTTAACTGTACCAATTTTCTAACAAATAAAATGAGAAAAGAGGGATAGTTATGGACTATGATAAATTAAAAGAACTTTGGAGAGAAGAAGAAAGAAATGCATTCAAAGGATGGGATTTTTCTCATTTAAAAAATAGATGGTATGATGAGAAATTACCATGGGATTATAAGGAGATATTAAAAGAATATTTAAAATCAAATCATAAATTGCTTGATATGGGAACCGGTGGAGGAGAATTTTTATTAACTTTAAACCACCCCTATAGGAATGTATCAGTTACAGAAATGTGGGAACCAAATGTTAAACTATGCAAAGAAAAATTAGAACCCCTTGGAATTGAAGTAAAGCAAGTATTTGATGACAAAGAGTTACCATTTGAAAATGATACTTTCGATATGATTATTAATAGACATGAATCTTTTAATGTTGAAGAGGTAAAAAGAATATTAAAACCCGATGGCATTTTTATTACACAGCAAGTGGGTGGAAAGAATAACGAAACTTTATCTAAGGCTCTGTTAAAGGATTTTAGTTCTAGTTTTCCAGAGAATACATTAGATACAAGACTAAAAGAAGTAGAAAAAAACGGGTTTGAGACTTTTTATGCGCAAGAATTTTTTCCATTCCTGCGTTTTAAAGATGTAGGTGCAATAGTTTATTTTGCTAAAATCATTGAGTGGGAATTTCCAAATTTTTCTGTAGATAGTTGTTTTAAGGAATTATGCGAGTTGAATGAAGAAATAAAAGCTAAAGGATACTTTGAAAGCATCGAACATAGATTTATTATAGTTTGTAGAAATCGTAAATAATATAAGGTTAAATTAAGACATACTTTCTCTATTATCTGCAACTAATAGGTAATAAGAAATATAAATAATATTTACAAAAGTGTAAAACTAAAACCAAATAATAAAATAAAAATGGCGAAGTTTAGGTCAATCAAGACCAAATAAACTTCGCCATTTTTTTATGCCCAAAAACAGAAAGAAAGGATTGAGAGAAATGTCAAAGTTATTTATGTATGGTACATCCTTGGAAGGAATAGAGCAGTTAATGGTTATGGTGCCTAATTTTCAATCAAGGAGAAGTGGTATAGTCATTAATAATTATTTTAACTGTCAAGGGGGTGATAGAGATTGTAAGCTTAGTGTGATTAATGTTGATGATAGTTGCAAGAACTGTGGATATAATGATTTAAATTTCAAAGTCAATGTGGATAAGAAAAGATACAAGGATTTAGTAATGGATTGCTTTGGAAAGATAAAAAACAAATTCTTAAGGGATAGATTAAAGGAACTAAGTAAAAATTTTAAAGGAGAAGTGTTTTTAATCACCAGCACAAGGAAAGATTATATAATTATCTTCTAGAACGAGATCTAAATATCCATGATATATCATCAAGATTTATTGCTATTCTATTTTTACTTACTGCCGATGAAAGTTTATGGAAGCTTTCAAAACATTTAATAAAGTTGGATGGATTTGGTTTAAAAGAAATATGTCTTCGAGATATAGATACTGGTGGCTATGCTCTATATCAAACTGCCAAGACCCTATCAACTGGGAAGGAGTGTATAAGGATTAATGAGCTGGCAGATAGGGAATTAATAGATGATTATATATTTAAAGTAATAATTAACTCTGCCCTAATCAATAGATATGGTGCAGGGTTATTTTTAATTACTAAATAGAATGGAGGAAGAAGAACTAGAAGAAGTGTGTAATGAACTAGGAATAGAAATGACAACAAAGCCAAACTGCTATATAGAAAGCAGTAGGGATGAAAGATTTTCAAATATAATGGCTAATAAAAATGTAAATATAGATGAACTAAATTATCTAGTGAAAAGATTTGATGGCCTTGGTCCAAGGGAGATAGAAAAGTTCTATGCAGCATCCTTTGTGGAAGAAACTAAGTCCATGGTAGATTTAATAAACTTAAGTTTTAATTTACATTGCTATAGCCTAATAAATAACTTTAGTGACTTTAATAAGCTGGGGAAAGATCTATATTTAACTGAGAAGATGGCAGTAGCTAGTAAAAACTAGAGGAACTAGATGGAGAAGCTTATGCTATGGATGTAATAAAAAATAATAAGACTGCTAGGGTAACTCCCTATGGTGTCCTATATAAAAATTCAAATGAACCTGAGCAAGTATATAAAGGAAAACAATTCCCCCCCCTATGGTGGAAAGAATCAATGGCAACTCTTGAATTAAAGGCAAAGAATCAAAGTGAATTCATATATCTTCCCTCTTCTGATATTGAAATAGAAAAGGCTCTAATGAGATTAGGAGTATCTTATATTCAGGACTGCAAGCTTAATATTGATATTTATAACTTGCCTAATAAGGTATTAGAAATGATCCCTGATAGTGACAGTATAGTAGAAAGGCTAGATACATTAAATAAAGTATCAAAGAAATTTATGGAAATTAAGGAAGGTGTAGAATATTTTGAAAGACTTATGGACTATGTAAATCCAAAAACAATTGATGAAGTTTTATTGCTAGCAAATTCCATGTATGAATTTGAGATCTTTGATGGAATAAAAGATGCAGAGAGTTATGGAAGGCATATGATTTGAGATTCAGGACATTTTAAATATGACCATAACTTAGAAGATTATATTGATTTTAAAAGATATGGGCAGGCAAAAATGACAAATGAAACTGGAGGTTTCACAGATAAGGGATATATTATCTATCGCGGATACAATCAAAATATGTCAAAGTTCCTATCAGAAAATCTTGGTATGAAGATAGATGAAATAAAAGAACAAAAGATATTGAAATTATATATGCCCCTAACTGTTACAACCTATGAAATAGAAAATCATTATGATTATAGGGAAACACTAAATGAACCTTTGGAGTTAGGTAACTATGAGATAGTTGAATATATTGATGAAATTCTTGATACCATAGAAAGGGATAAGTTACCTGATGAGAACAATAGAGGCTTTATGCATTACTACGATGGGCATGATAGTGTCAATGCCAAGGTAGCCAAATATGGATTCTCAGTAGAAATGGTAGAAGATGAGTTGATGGGTGTAGCAGTACTCACATTAAATGAAGATTTGAATAAAAATGAGCTTGAGAAAATAAAGGATTATATAATCGGACAGGCTTCAGATGGTTAGGGTGAGGGTTTTGAACAAAGGGAGATAAGTGGGTAGGTTATACTAAAGAGGACAAATAAATTTCAAACAATGATATAATAAAAATGATATTAAGATAAAATTCAAATTAGAGAATGGAGAAAATCAAAATGGATGGAACAAAAAGAGATAATATTAAAATAGGCTCATCAGTCTTAGTCGTTCAAAAACGAGATCAAAAGACTGGAAAACTAACAGAAGGAACTGTAAAAAAGATACTTACCAATTCACCAAAACACCACCATGGAGTAAAGGTAATGCTGAATAATGGTACTGTAGGTAGGGTAAAGGAAATACTATAAGATTTTGGGATTTTAATCTTGGGAAGGTTATTTAAATACATTAAAGAATGTTAGGTTCTATCATGTTCAGAGACTTATTATAGGCAGTACTTGGATTTACTTTATGATTATGTTGCCCAGAAAGGTGGTTTATAATTAATGGATGATAAAATGAAATTAAAGCAATGGACAGATATTAATAAAATGGAATTGAAACATTTATATTATGAAAAAAACTTGTCAGATCAAGCTATTGCTGAAATGTATGGTGTTACAAAAATCAAGTTAGATATAAACGCAGCAAATATGATATTTCAATAAGAAATAAAATTATTGATGACTTTACCTCCTATGATAATGAACTTTTTAGAGATTTAAATAATGATTCTAAAAATAGACTTTTAAAATCAGAAAACATTAAATAAATATATGGTAAATCGATTAGCAGGAACTTTGCTTGCAGTTTACAAGAATAAATGGTTACAATTAGAATTATTTCATGAATTTCTAAAAAGGTTTGGCGATGAATGAGACCCAGCTGAACCAGATATGGAAGACTTAGATTTAATCTGTGAAGAGAATATCAAATTGATAATAAATAACCTTTTTTCAAACAAAAATAGTAAAAGAAAATTTATCGGTGTCTCTTTTGCAAAAACAATTGAAATTAGATCTAGGTGAAAGCGAAGCAATAGTTTTAGCAAATAGTATTGATGCAGACTTGATTATTATAGATGAGAGAAAAGCAAGAAGAATAGCTAAAGATATAGGGCTAAATGCAACTGGTACTCTAGGAATATTAGTTGAAGCAAAGCAGCATGGGTTAGTCAAGGAATTAAAACCCTTATTAGATAAACTTATAAAAGATGAGATTAGAATTATCAAAAAATTATACCAGGATATTTTAGGGCAGTAAATGAATAGTTTTCATTGTTTTGTAAGAAAAAACTATTGAACAAATTGTAATGAGCAAAGCCTTCAAGGTGCTAATTCATTTTGAAGGCTTTGTTGTTTATAATTCTGTAATATACACTTCCACCAGGGGGATAATGTCACTCCATGACATCATTATTGTACTCTCAAGGCATGTGGAGACTATAGCGTTACTACAAAGAGAAATTATGTAGAAATCCTTTTATATAATACTAAAGCTGAAACGGTGAATTGGAGTATTAGATAGAAAACATAGATAGGCTATACTAAATATGACAATTAAATTCCGAACAATAATATATCGATAAAAATATTGAATTTTAAAATACCAAATGAAATTGTAGAAGATTATTTCCCTAGAGTAGAAGTAGGGTAAATTCAGTAGTATTGTTTCTATTGTATATAAGATATGATATAGTAAAAGTTAGAACATTAATCTAGTAAGGCTAGTATTAATCTATACTAACAAGTAGTTTTTAGAAAGCTTATGAGCTAATTGGATCTTTTAAAGGGGGGAATTATTAAAGATTATAAATCTTTGATAATAACAAAATGAAAAAAAGATTATTTAATAGGGAAAACGTTTGGAAAATGCTAGGATTAATAGCCTTTATTGCAACAGGGGGGGGCTTAATTGTTTCAACAGCAATTAACGAAGATAATTTTTATAAGACAGAAATTTTAATAATTTTTGGATGCTTCTTTGCCACTAGCCTAGTAGACCATTTTAGAAAATTGATGGAAAGAGCGATGAGAACGAAAGTTAAGAAAACAAGTTTATATGTTTTAATATGTTCATTTATAGGGGTTACCCTAACATGGTTTATAAATCACAAAATGGGCTATGGAGCAGTTATCGCTAATGGCTTAGTAGGTGTCATGGCCGCCACATTTCTTCCAAATTATTTAGCTGGTATAGTATATACATCATCCTTTGTTGGCATGAGCTCCTTGGCAGTAATACCCTCTATGGCAGCAGCTACCTTGGGAAGCCTTATAGTAGGATTGGTTTTTTTGACTACTGCGGAAATTTATGAGGGTATTGGTGGAAAAGGTGGAACTACGGCAGCTTTGTCCACAATAATTACTAGGGCTATAATAAAGATTTTTAGCTAGGAGGTATTCTGTGGAAGAAATTATTATTTTAATAGTATCAGTACTTGCAGGTATGGCAACCTATTTAATATCCAATATTTTAAAAAAAGGTGCAGTTATGGCCTCTGCTATTATAACCTTAGTTTCGGGGCTTATGCTACCTTACTTTTTTCCTGAAATGGGTGGAGTATTAGCAACGGCTGCAGCCTGTTCATCCTATGCAGGAATGATTTCTGTGGAGAATGCACTAAATCTTTTAGAAATGGCTGTAATATCCTTAATGACAGGAATACTATTTATAGCCGCCAATAGTGCATATACTGGTATAGGGGGAAGGCTAGGCACAATAGCCGCTATATCATGTTTTGCGTGGTTAGGATTTAAAAAGGTATTTGTAGGTATAGATGAATAATTAAATAGATATATTTTTATTATATAAAGTACTAATAGGAGGGGTTAAGGTGGAGGAGGTAGTTTATGAAAATCAGCAGAACAAAATTAATAGCATACTGTGGGATGATAGCATTATTGGCTAGTATGATTGTGGGGCTATTAGGGTTTTCAAATACTACAAAGGATATAAATAATATCAAAGATCAGCTATTAAAAAAGCATGTTGAAAATAATATAAATTTAACCATGAAATATATTAACAACTCTTATGGCACCCTAACACAAGGAGATGGAACCCTGCTAGATAGTGATGGCAATAGTATAAAAGGCAGATTTGGGGTTGTTGATACTGTTTTAGAGGACTTGGGGGATAAGTCTACTATTTTTGTTAAAGTGAATGATGATTTCCAAAGAATTTCGACAAATATTATGTCTGATGAAAATGAAAGGGCAATAGGCACATTTCTAGGACCCGACCATAATGCCTATAACACCGTAATAAACGGTCATTTATATATAGGAGAAGCTGAAATATTAGGAGATAACTATTATACAGCCTATCAACCTATAAAGGATCAAAATAGCAATGTAATAGGACTTTTATTCGTTGGTATGCCAATGGAAACATTAGATAATATTACAAAAGTACATGATGTAAAGATGAGCAAAATCAATATATTAATTATTGTACTAAGGGCTATATCGCTAGGTTCTTTAATTGCTTTAGTAGGTGCATCATTGGTAGGTACAAAAATGAGTGATACGGGTACAAAATGAAATCACCATTATCTAATAGATTTCCCTTTGAATTTTTAGGCTATTGTGATTTTATATTTTTAGCAATCCTCTTTCTTTAATTCTTAATTTTAATAGTTTAATCTGATTATGTGTTATATTTTTATTCACTATATTTTCAGGCTTGCTTATTATAAATAAAAGGTAAGCCTGAAAATTTTTCTATAGGTATATAAAAACACTTAATACTTTTTATTAGTAATATTAAGTTTTAACTGAAGATTGGCTCCAATAATATGGAAACATATAATTAATATAATTTAAAATAAAGTCAACACTTTTCACTTCCCATTCGTTTAATAGATAGAAGGATAAAAAGGAGGGGTAGATTGATAGATAAATTATATACAGATTATTATAATGAACTTTTGTGGTACTGTATCAATCTCTCCAGAAATAATACTTCTATTGCAGAAGACATAGCCCAGGAGACTTTTATGAAGGCTTTGGAAAATGCCCATATTCTTAATAATTTAACTGAAGGCCAATGCAGGTCTTGGTTATATAGAACTGCTAAAAATATCTTTATTGATAGGGTAAGGCGCATAGCAAATCAACCAAGGGTAGAGGAAGAATTATTTAGGGAAGACGATTTAAGCCAAATTTTAGTAGGTCAACTGTGTGCTGGACTACCAGACCATGAAAGGACCTTGTTTTGGATGAGATATATAGAGGGATATTCCTCTGTTGAACTTGGGAAAATATTTGATTTATCCCCATCAACCATAAGGTCAAGATTAGCTTCTGCAAGAAGGAAAATATCTAAAATATATTTTATGGAGAAAGGGAAAGGTGATTAGTGTGGAAAAGAAAAAATTAATAATTAATTCGGCTATTTGCGATGCAAGAAATGTTTCAGAAACAACACTTGATGCTTATAGGGAGATAAGCATAAATGCAGCTACTATACTAGTATCTAGGGAAAGCAAGGAACTTATGGCAGGATATAATGTAACCATGAACACAGCAGAGGTGACTGAGGTTCTAAAAGATGCAGAGATTATGGTACAAAATGGTTCATATAAAATTACTAATGGTACTATATTTTCAAAACCCATAGTATTAATTGTAAATGGAAGTTTAAGTATAGAGACAAAATCCCAAGAAGTATTGGATAAAATTATTTTTATCCAGGTAAATGGTTCAGCTTCTTATCCATCTGATATAAAGGATAAACTACCTATTATCAAGGTAAAAGGAAGCATAGACTCCTATCCTGGGGATGCTATCAAATTGAAGAGTAGGTTAACTATGGATAAAACCTTTATTTTAAGGGCAAAGGGTGAAAAATACTATGTAAAAAGTAAGGTGGTTATTCCGGACAAAGATTTGGATATAGCCTTGCTAAAAGATATAGGGGCTACTTTTATTACAAGAAAAGCTATTATAGCTGAAGGCCTATTAGAAGAAGCCGT
>DATGTQ010000204.1 GCA_035301805.1 Tissierellales bacterium | reverse complement strand
AGAAGTCGATGAAAATTTCCATAACTCTGAATATGATAGCGTTTCATCACCTATTACAGAAGAAATGGTAGCATATGCTTATGAGATTTCAAAGAAAGTTTTTAAGGGTAAACTAAGCCGAACCGAAGGAAGGGATCAGATTACGAATCAAGTAAATATGAATCCAGGGTCTGCCGGTGATTATATTTCAGCTTTCTACTCTATGATGGAAGGAGAGAGGTATACTAGGACCCTTAATGAATACTCTACTAGATACTTTTTGGAATCCATATTAGAGGATTATGGCGAGGAAGGATTAAGAAAGGCAGTCAAGGCTTCTAGTAAACATGCTACTTACTATGCAGCTTTAGGTCGTGGAAGGTTAGCATATGTAGAAAAAATAATTGAGGAATACAGTAGTTAACATTAAATATTTTAATTATTTCTATACTTTTTAATTATTCTTTAAATGGGAATAAAAGGTGTGTAAGAACAAATAATACGGGATAAGATTTATTTTAAAATAGGAAGAAGAGCGAAATAAGGTGTAAAAATAAGTACTTAGATGAGGAAGTCTTATATAAAGCCTTTGTAAGTGGCTTCAATACCTTAGTGGAAAATAAGGAAGAATTTATTGGAAACTGGAAGATGCCAGGTACTATAGTAGTTGAAACTCGTTGGATTTAAAGTTAAATATGTAGAATCGTAAGATGATTTAGAATCTGGAAAATTTTATAGGATTAAAGATTCAACTACACAAATATATTAACAAGAAAAGTTATAAATTATCAATTAAAGATATCTTGAATTACAATCCACCTACAATAATTGAAACGTTAAAAGTAAATAATACACCCAAATAAAGGTTGCAGTTATACATGCAACTTTTATTTATTGCATGTATAACTGCAACTAATGTGAACCTATGATATAATAAATTTAACATATTATAGAGAGGGTTATTGCAATGGGAAATCAAAAATTATTAGCTATTATTGGTGATATAATAGACTCAAGAAATATAGAATACAGAATAAAAGTTCAAGAAGAGTTAAATAAAATAATAAAAGAAATAAATATGTCCTATAAAAATTATATAGTATCTAAATGGACTATTACTTTAGGAGATGAATTTCAAGTATTAATGAAACCAAATTTAGAGATCTTCAAAATGTTGGATTATATATCTTACAGAATGGATCCTATTAAGATAAGATATGGAATAGGATTAGGAGAAATATATACGGATATTGATTATGAAAAAAGTATAGGGGCAGATGGACCGGCATATTGGAATGCAAGAAGTGCTATTGAATTTATTCATAACAATAATAATTATGGAAATAGCAAAATATTATTTAGAGGCAAGACTAAAAGCGATAATATTATAAATCATTTACTTTCTTATACAGACTGGATGAAAGAAAACTGGACCAATACTCAAAAAGAAGTATTATATACTCTTTTAGAGAGTGGTATATATAGTGAAAACTTTGAACAAAAGGCATTAGCAAAAAAACTTAATATATCTGAATCAGCAATGTCAAGAAGGGTTAAGACAAGTGGAATAAGATTGTATTTATCAAGTAAAAATAGTATAGCTAAAGAAATTGAATATATAGGGGGGGATAAAGATAGATAATTGGACAGTTATTACATATATTTTTTATTTTGTTTTAGAATATTATTTATTTATAGATGCTGGGTTTGACTGTGTTGAGTATAAAAAAAGATTGAAGAACCATTTTATTTGTTTGTTTATTGGATCTATAATTTTAGTAATAATAAATTATAAAAAATTAAAATATATAGTAATTTATTTTATTCTACATTTTATTATAGATGTTTTTATATATTGGCTTAATATGAAAGGGAAGAGAAAAGATAAAATATATTTGCTCCATCAAATATTACATATAATACTTATATATTATATTGGTGAAATAATAATAGATAAAGATATAAATTGGTTACAATCAATTTCAAGCAATTCATTAAAATGGACATTATTTATTCTTATAATTTTAAAACCTGTTAATACTAGCTTTAAAATACTATTTCAAAAGTATGCTCCTGAAGAATCTAATAATAGTAAAAGTACAATAGAAGGTGCAGGAGCTATGATTGGGAATTTAGAAAGATTATTGATAGCTGTACTTATGTATTATAATCAATTTGGAGCAATAGGATTAGTTTTTACAGCTAAATCTGTAGCAAGGTTTGATAAGATTTCAAAGAATCCAACTTTTGCTGAATATTATTTAATAGGTTCACTCTTTAGTATACTTTCGGTTTTGGTCTGTTATGGTATCATTATTCACCAATAGATATATCTGGAATTGTCTTTTTACCTTTATTTTCCCTAATATATAATAGGAATATAAGTAGTATAATACTGAACTTTATCCGAGAAAGCCTAACCTATAAATGAAGTAATTGGGAAGGGAGGATGTAAAGTATACTATACAAAGGTGAGTGAATAATGAAAACAAAAATAAGAGAATTAAGGGCTAAACACAAATTATCCCAAGAAGAATTAGCTAATATAGTAGGAGTGACTAGGCAGACTATAACATCAATAGAAAATGAGAAGTATACTGCCTCTTTAGTATTAGCCTATAAAATATCAAAATATTTTGGTTTAACAATTGAAGAAGTATTTGATTTCAGTGAAATTGATTTATAACACCTTACCCGATGAAGCACATAATATTAATATGCTTATGGGAATCTTTGTTGGTTTAGCAGCGCATTTATGTTAACATAGACATATATAGGATTAGAAAATAATCTTTATGATATACTAAAGATATACAATTTAGCGCCAAAATATCAAGAGTTAGGGTAGAGATTTAGCTCAAAGACCCTATACCAACCTGCATTATGTAAGGTGGTTCAGCTAAAAGTTCGATAAGGAGGTGAAGAAAATAATCATTTCATATCTTCTTATCATGGGATAAGGAGATTTTTTATTTTATAAATAATTTATGGGAGTTGATTACATGAATACAAGTGGAGTTATTAGGGGTTATATGTCGAAGAATATGGATGCTGAGGAATTTATTAAAATAGTTGTATCAGCTTTAAGTAGAGAATTTGGAGAAAAAGTACAATTGCAAAATATTAATGATGATGAATTTATAATAACAATGGCTGATTATACAGTCACAATGAGTAAAGAACTTATTAATGAATTAAAAAGTCCCTATGGGGTTGATAGGTTTATTTTAGAAAAATTTGAAAGTCAAGGGTTTCAATTTGATAGAAATAGAAGTCAATATATCCAGTATTGTTTTGGAAACTATACTGGCATAAAAAAAGAAAATTAATAGTTTCCAGGGGGATAGGTATATTTATAGTTATTTTTATTAGACAATTATATTTGTTATAGATATATAAGAGAATATATACTAGAGTTCATCGAAGATGATGACTTACTGTTATTAAAGATAGTTGTTAAAAATTAAAATGTAGTTTTGGTATTACTGGGGTAGGAACTACCCTTAGAGTTTGGGTAAACTTGGTAAGTTGTTACTATTGACCAAGAAGCTCCCACTTCAACCAACGTAGTGAGTAAGTGGTGAACAGTTCACAAAGTAAAAAGACAGAAAATTAAATAAGGAATTTATAATATAAACTCCTACTCCATAAAGAAATACCCTAGACAGTAGGGTATTTCTTATAGTAAATATATATGTAATATTATAAGCAGTTTTAAGTCAATGGTTGTTTTCGTGAGTATCTTTACAGAAGTAGTACGCTTCGGTTTAATTGTATTATATTATTGTATCTCACTAAATTGATATGGAATTGTATTAGAAGGTTAGGGGCCTAACTAGCTCTATATATATAACCTAAAGGAATTGAATTTATGTGAAAAAAGATGTATAATATAATATATAGCTAATGTACATTGTTTAACATAGTAGTGAATGTATACTTAGTGGACACTCTGGAAACGTTTGCATCCTATTTGTTATTTTAAGTTAAGGATGTAAAACAAAAAATAAGGGGGATGTATTATGAATATTTTTGATTACTTAGAAGAATTTGATTACGAACAATTGGTATTTTGTCAAGATCGTGAAACAGGATTAAAGGCAATTATAGGAATCCACGATACTACTTTAGGACCTGCTCTTGGAGGTACTAGAATCTGGGATTATGAGTCTGAAGAAGAGGCAATTATAGACGTTCTCAGATTAGCTAGAGGAATGACTTATAAAAATGCAGCAGCAGGCTTAAATATTGGTGGTGGAAAGGCTGTAATCATAGGCGATCCCGAAAAAATCAAGAGTGAACAATTATTTAGAGCTTTTGGAAGATTTGTAGAAGGTTTATCTGGTAGATATATAACAGCAGAAGATATGAATGCAGGTACGCAAGATATGGCATACATAAATGATGAAACTGATCATGTAGTAGGATTAGAAGGAAAAAGCGGTAACCCATCTCCGGTAACAGCTTATGGAGTGTTTAGGGGAATCTTAGCAGCAGTAGACGAAGTTTATGGAAGTCAAGATTTAAATGGTAAAGTAGTTGCAGTTCAAGGACTAGGAGCTGTAGGATATACTGTTTGCAAACATTTGCATGAAGCTGGAGCTAAATTATATGTAACAGATATTAGAAAAGATAGTATTGAAAAGGCTGTGAAAGACTTTGGTGCTACAGCAGTAGAGCCAGATGATATATATAGTGTGGATTGTGATATATTTACTCCATGTGCTATGGGTGCAATAATCAACGATTTCACAATCGACAAATTAAAATGTAAAATAGTGGCAGGGTCTGCAAATAACCAATTAGCTGAAGAAAAACATGGGGATATGCTAGAGGAAAAAGGTATAGTGTATGTTCCAGACTATGTAATAAATAGTGGTGGAGTAATTAATGTATATGAGGAAATGAAAGGTTATAATGCAGAAAGAGCAATGGCTAGAGCAGCTGGAGTTTATGACAGCGTTAAGAGGATATTTGAAATTTCTAAATCAGAAAATATACCTACTTACAAAGCAGCTGACAAAATGGCAGAAGAAAGAATAGAAAGTATGGGTAAGATTAAAACGATTTATTTAAAATAATAAAGATTTATATTTTCCTAGTAAATGTGATATTCTGTTTTAACAGAATATCACATTTATAATTATATCTAAGAATTCTCAATACCAAAGCCTATAAGCCCACCTAATATTATTAACATAAGTATTATCAGCATAAGCACCCTATCGTATTGCTCATTTCTTATGTTGATTAAAAGAGCCTTTATACATAGAAAATATATACTTCCCACAATGATGATAGTATAGCTAAGAAGGCCATAATTATATATATACCACTCTAGTATATCTGTAATAAAACTTAACTTAGGTTCCATTGAATTTAATCCCAATGTTTTGCCTCCTAAAAACTATTCATTATACAGGAGCATTTTCTTTTATCTTTGTAATTAAATGAGTTAGTATAATTCCTAGAATTGCTGGTAGCATCCAACCAAAACCACTATCAGCAAATGGAAACGTTTGCACAACCTTACTTATGTAAGAGGTATTAATACCCATTGCAGACAGTCCATCTACTAGACTTACGCAAAATGTTCCAATAGTTGCACCTAGATAAATTCGTTTGTTTTCAATTAAGTTATCAAATACATTAATAATTACTAATACGATTGCTATTGGATATACTATTTTTAATATAGGGTCAGCAAATGTAATTATACTTTCAACGCCAATATTAGAAATCGTTATACTTATTATAGTTGATATTATAACAATGGTTTCATATTTTATTTTATCCTTACTTATTTTATTAAAGAAATGTCCTATAGTAGCAGTAAGACCAACTGATGTTGTCAGACAAGCAGAATATACACATAAGCCTAATACTACTTCTCCCCAACTACCCAATATTGTATTTGTTATATTGGTTGTTAAAGCTACTTTCTCCATATCTGGTGGGAAAACAGAACTACCTGTAGCCCCTAAATATAAAAGCCCTCCATAAACAATTCCTAAACCAGTAGCTGCAATAAGTCCCGTTTTAGCAACTATTTTAAATTGTTCATCTTTATCCGTTATGCCTCTATTTTTTATATCATCAACTATTATACTACCGAAGACTATTGCGGCAAGTAAATCCATAGTTTGATATCCGTCTCCAAAACCTATAGAAAAAGGTTGGGATATTTGTGTATCTATAGGTATGCCTATAGGAATAGAAATTCCTTTAAAAATAATAGTTGATATCATAATTAAAAGTATAGGTGTTAAGAATTTCCCAATAACATCCACAATATTAGTAGGGTTTATTGTTAGAAATAGAGTGATGCCAAAAAATATTATTGAACTTATAAGTGGACTTATTGATGGAAAAAAGGGCTTTATCCCCAATTCATAAGCGGTGGCTCCAGTTCTAGGAGTAGCCAATAGTGGACCTATTAATATTATTATTGTAATACTAAAAACTATAGCAAATCTAGGACCAACTTTACTTAACAAACTATCAATAGAACCACCTGATATAGTTACAGATAGTACTCCAAGTATAGGAAGGCCTATACCAGTTAAAGAAAAACCCAATAAAGCAGCTTTCCATTTTGTTCCTGCCCCCAGGCCAATAGAGGGTGGAAAAATTAAGTTCCCTGCACCAAAAAACATTGCAAATAAAGCAAAACCAATAACTAAAATTTCTTTAGAGCTAAGTTTTTTCATCAAGTCAACCTCCTTAGTAGTTTAAATTGTGATTGTAGTTTAAATTGTGATTTAAGAATGTTTTTTCATTATATCATAAATTATTACAAAGTTCTAAGAGGTTAATATATTCTGGTAGTCGTTAAAAGAATGTCAAGTATTAAGTCCTCCAGTATTATATTATGCTTTATAATATTGAAGCCTGTGGAAACATATGCACAAGTTTACTGCTATTTTTTTAAAACCACAGCATTATTCAGAGAAAATTTTTCAGAGGTCGTGTCACATATGTTTGACTTCTCTAGAATCACTATAGCAAATGAAATGAAAAGGTTGTTGACATAAATTATATGTTAGTATATAATGGATGTACAATTTAATAAGACCTCACTTTTACAAGTGAGGTAGAGGAGCGATATTTAACAGTTCTTAGTGGAGTTTGAGAAGCAATGATGCTAAGAAGAAG
>DATGTQ010000203.1 GCA_035301805.1 Tissierellales bacterium | reverse complement strand
CCAGTTTATAAACCTCTCTTTTAACTTTACCCATAGCTCTTTTGACAAAGGGCGGTGCATTTAATTTATTATATTCCCTTATAAGTGGTTCCATATATTTTATAAACTCATCAAAGTCTTTTCTCTGTTCTGCTATTTTATATGCCTTAAAACTTTCTTGTGAAAGTAATGTTCTTTTTTTAAATATTCTTTTCCTTTTTGAACTATGATTATTACTCGGTTCTACTCTTTTATCTGGTCTCCATTCGTTATTTTGGTCTTTTAGATATAGTCGGTAGGAAAGTCCATCTCTTCTATGACGAAATCCACCGGCCTGTGACTGATAAACTTTTTTCGAACTAAGATCCTCAATATGAATGGTATTATCCCGGTTTTCTTCAAATATCTTTTCTATAATAGGGTTTCTTACTACGATTACATTAGTCCCCATACTATCATTGGAATATTCCGGAAGCCATGCGTCACCTACTGTTACATCAGCAGTCTCCGCTAAGACATCATCACAAAATTCACATGCATTGTATTTAAACATTCCTTGTCCCCAATTCGTTGTATATAATTCTTTCGTTGGGGAACTTAGTACAACATCATCTCCATCTTTCTCACCTTTGACTTCAACACCATAATTATTAGCAGCTCTACCTTCTAACTTTTTCCTAAAATCAATTTCTTTTAATTTATCTGGTTCTATTCCCAATTGCCAGCCTATAGACTTTGCAAATATGTTACTTTTTAAATGACCGCATACGAGACCTATAAAGAATTTAATTCGATCGTTTATTACTTTATCTTGTTCCGCTAATAATCGTACCCCTTTAATATAACAAGGTATTCCTATTAATGCATACCTACCTTCATTTTCTTTTACAAATTGAAGTACTTGAGACATTTCTATAGGATAATATTTTGATTTGGCACCTTTAGATAACTCATCTATAGTATAAGAGATCTGATAATCAAACAAATTATTATCCGAACTTGATTTCACATGAATTATGCCATCAACAAGATTTTTTTTAAAAAGTTGAGTAGCAATCCAGTTTCCCATGCCTCCAGAGCTTCCTTTTGATCTAAATTCTCCTTCTATTACATATCCTGCATAACTCTTGATATAATATCCTGAATATTTATCGAACCTAATATTACTTACTTCTCCAAAGACGTTCTTCCCTATTTCTGACTCTTTATCATTATCTCTTGCAAATGGACATACAGATAAAGCACTAATTTTCATATTTGCATCATGATTATCTTCCTTTAAAGAGGGCTGATACTTTCCATCCTCATTTATTTTCATAGTTAGCGGAGATTCTGCTAAACTTGCGCATAGTCCACAACCTATACAATAATCATTTTTTACTACTGTATCCATTAATTCCTTAATATTTCCATTCATTTTTTCACATCCTTTATTGCATCATAAACCTATCTTCTTAGTACCAAGTTTCCAAATTTAATTATAATCGATGAAAATAACTCTTTTTCATATTTATTTAATCCCAGTACCCACAATAAAATTGTAAAAGTAAATGAGTATAGTAATATATTAAACGACATTAATAACACATTTTCAAAATTAAATATGTAGTTAATCCCAATACCCATTAATAGTGAAAGCACCATTGGGAGAGACATTAGAATAATATTCTTCCAAAATAGGAGCATATTAATTCCAATTCTGCGGTGATAATAAATATTCATGATAATAGTATTACCTATTGTTAATGAAATTGCAGTAGCAACTGCAGCACCAATGCCACCGAATCCTTGTGCTAAAGGTATAGTTATAACAATGTTTAATACTGCAATAAAAATTAATACTACCGATCTGAATTTTTGTAAATTCTTCGCATACAGTATAGAAATACCAAAATTTTGAAATAAAGGAATAGTCAACGGTATCATTACTATGAGAGTTATATAATAAGCATTATCATAATCACTACCAGCCCATAAATTGATAAAAGGTTGCCCGAATAATATAAAACCAGTTAAGATATAAGCCAATATTATA